>CAJBBV010000137.1 GCA_903951405.1 uncultured bacterium | reverse complement strand
CTTTGGGCTCCAAGGCTCCGTCATTCACACCACTAGTGTTGTATCACTATGTGGTGGCGTACTTGGGGAAAGTAATGTGTGGGCCAACACGACTGAGTATAGCTGCCACAGTTTGCAATGTCTGTGTGAGTGTAGCACTTATTATACAATTCTATATACTGAAATGTCATTTGGAAAGTGCATGCTTACTTTGGACTCCAAGGCTCCGTCATTCACACCACTAGTGTGGTATCACTATGTGGTGGCGTCCTTGGGGGAAGTAATGTGTGGGCCAACACGACTGAGTATGGCTAACATGGGCTGAGCAACATTATATGTTTTGGGTTCTAGTGACAATTTGGCTTCCAAATAGCATTGTTATTGTTGAAAATATGTATTTATCTAAGTCTATTCTATAACGCTAACCTTAACTGTTATATTGTTAAAGATCGTGAGCGAATGATCTGGAAAGCCAACGCATCGATGAAGGTAGATTGCTGTGCTCGCAAAAATTGCATTTTAGATCAAGTACTTTTAAAGCAGGCAATAGATACCGTCGTGATGTGTTACAAGGAAATTGAGTTGTTGTCAAGGAAAGAAAAAAAAGACTACCTCAGAGACAAAATCAATCAGTCATGCATAATGAATTTACAACCCATCACTGGTAGAAAAAATTTAAAATATGATTGGTGTATAGGATGTAATACAAGCCGCGTCAAAAATGTTTGCAGAGAAAGATTTATGCTTTGTTATGATATGAAACATTGCTATCTTGAACAGCTTTGTGCAGATGTTAAAAAAGGTTTGAACTCCAGTGCAACACCATTATCCGACAAATCTAACGTTTCAATCAGAAAAAACAGTGACACCGGAAAATATATTCAAGATATTATTAATAAAACTAAACAACAAGGATTAAACATTACACGCGAACAAATATCAATGATGAAACTTCCGAATAGTGTCGACGCAATAATAGCTTATGGTTGGATGGAGTTTTATTTCAACCTTTTAGGCGATACTGAATCTAATATTGACGAAGTACACCTTGATCCTGTTACAATTGAATCGATTTTCGCGGAATATTGTTTTGATATGGGAAGTGACGAGAAGAGTATGCCAAATTGTGGAATAAAACCGTTAAGCAAGACAGTATTTGTGGAGCTCTGGAAACAATGTTTTCCTTATGTTAAAATTCGCCAATTCAAGAATGTATCAGGAAAGTGTAAAACTTGTGCACGTTTGTCATATCTACGACGTAAATATAGAGGAAAGAAGCAACGTGAGCTAATAACAAAGCTATTTTATTTACATCGGACTGCATATATGGGTGAGCGTTGCACATACGCACAGAGAATTCAACTTGCAAAACAATCACCACAAGAATACTTGTCTTTAGCAACTGATGGAATGCAGCAAGCACACTGCTTATTGCCTTATCACGGTAATCTTGACAATTTTTCAACATGCTTGCCACAGCATTTTCAAGGCGTCCTTGTACATGGCAGAGTGTTCAATATGTTCCGAACTTATCATACATTAAGAAATACTTCAGATTGTCAGATTCATACTTTACTGTTGACTTTAGAACAAATTTACAAAGAAAATGGTAATCATCTGCCTGATCATGTTTCTATTCAGATCGATGGAGGTAGTGAGAATACGGACAAAAATGTTCTCGCAATGTGTGAGCTTTTGGTAATAATGAGGTTAACACAATGTGTTCTTCTTACGCGTCTGATGGTAGGCCATACACACATTGATGTGGATGGTTTTTTTGGAAGATTATGGAAATATATACGAAACAAATTCATATTTACGCCAGGTGACTATTTTACTGCCATAATAATAGCATTAAGCACTGCAATTATGGCTTGTCGAGTATATGATATATACGTTGTTCCCAATTACCACCAAATTATAAGACCATGTATTGATCCAGCATTCGGCCTTTACGCAAGAGATGAGAATACACAATTACAATTTGAGATTACTGCATGCGAGAGATGTTCAGCGTTTCCAAATGGCTCAAAGATTAGGTACAGAAAGTATACACAAGATAAAGTTGTTGTGCTTAAACAGGTGAAAGGGAAAAGCGTTATACATTCAGAAGAAAGAGATTGTAAGGATGAAAGTGATGATGAAGATAATATGAATATCACGATCG
>CAJBBV010000136.1 GCA_903951405.1 uncultured bacterium | reverse complement strand
TCTTTATCTGCTCAGTTTGCTCATTTAATTACATCCATTTCGAAGATAGACCAGTTGTACTTCTCGTCGCTACCGAGTTGACTAATTTTTATGTACCGCCCTGTTTTTTTGGGGAAGTTGATGTTCGTTATGCCCAATTGTCCGGATCCTTCCGCGATTGAATTGCTCCAATGAGTTCCATCATCAGAAATTTCTACTCGATACGATTTTGGTGTATCCCATAATGCCCAGGTATTATCCAATACTATTTTATGAAAGGTTTCTTGTTTTTTCATATCAACCATGAACCACTGTCCAGGGTATTGTTTTTTCGACATATCTCTCCATGCTGTCCAATGATCACCATCAATGGCATTTTCTGCAGGAACAGGAATAGGGATGTTATCGCCGCTAAATGGATAAGAACTATCCGGGACAGAAGCGGTGGCGGTCCAGTTCTTTTTTTCAAGCTTGATTTCTTTCTGCTCTTTTTCAGGCAGCGCTTTTGGTGAATTCATATTCAAGACGCCATGTCCCACTAGATTCCATTCTCCTGCTCCTGCCAAAAACATGATGTACTGCTCATCTTCTCCGGCAAATGTTATTCCATCTATAGTTTTCTTGACTGAACCATTCCAAGCAAGCTTCCCGTTAATGTAAATATTTTGTAAGGTGGTAAATGATTTTTTGGGAATGCCAAGAACAGCTTCTGTATTGGCTGGACAAATTACATTGAGCTGATATTGTTTAGCTGTTTTGTTGATGGACGCAGTGACATTGCCTTTTATGGTAGGCACAACAACCTTGATTTGTTTTAGAAAAGCTTCTTTGGGAAGCACTTGAAATTTTTCCCATCCTGGTTTGATGGGGGAAACGCCGGCAATGGTTTGTGATAAATTGATGACGGGAGGATTCCATCCATGATTAAGTGATGATCCTTCATCAAACGAATCAACCCATGAAGCCCACCATCTATCATAGTGCTCCCATAGAGTGGTAAAGCTGGCAGGGATCATGGTGCGGTAACGATTATACATACGAAGCAAGGCATATTCTTCTTTTCCTATGCTGCATAGCGCTTCAAACACCCAACGATCAAAAAAAGAACTCGAGTATGTTTTTTTTGTGAGCACATTATTATAAATAGGTTCCCATTTTTCTTTGTCGGCTAATCCAGCATTGATGGCCATCGCATTGGCTCTATCGTCTGGCTCATTGACCTGATCAGACATGTAGAATCCATGTTTCCAAAAACGACTGTTGAATGAATTTTTAATGCTATCCATTTTTTGGTTAATCTCGATAGTGTCAACATCATTTCCACTTAATTGAGCTATTTTTTTCAATGTGCCTAAGTCGATATACATAAAACAGCTTTCAATCACGGCAATGTCTTTGTTGTCTTTACCCCAATCATACCATTGATTTTTCTTCCCCGGTTTATAAGTATTGAATAGAAAGTTTTTGGTTTGAGGGTAGATGCTTCTGATGGATTCTATATCTCCACTATGTAAATAATAAAACCATAATCCATACTCTCCTAGAAATTCAAGTTGTTGTCCTGGATAAAACGTTGAGTCAAGTGGCCTCAGCACAAGCTCTTTGCATAGCCGATGCGATTTTTCATCGAATGCATAAAAGCACTGATTTAATTCAGGTGTTCCATCTCCCCAAAAGCCAACGCGTTCGCGATCTGGACAATCATAAAACCAATCCCTCATGCATAGGTAGGCTGTTCGTGCACCTTTCTTCCATAGTATATTATAATCGTTATCGTTGCACTCAAATGATCCTGTAAATTCCGTATCAAAGCCAGTTTGATGATACTGTACTGATTTCACCGTTACTCCAGCGGGTATGGTGTACATGGCACCTTCTCCACTGATCCAGTTTTTTGCTTCATAGCGTTGATGCCCTCCAGTTAGTGCAAACGATTCTGTTGGCGTGAGGTAGCGCACAAGCGGGTTGCTGGAATTGATGTATATGCTATCTCCTGCATTTCCCTCCAATTCAATGATTGGTTGAAAATGACAATTGTAGGGCATTTGGCAAACAAGGTTCCATGTTTTATTTTCTACACGGGGAAGATCCTTGGATGTATAGATGTATTCTTTTACACCAAAGTCTTTTATGGTTGACGCCTTGATTAATCGTTCTTCTAATGTTTGCTCTTGAGAAAAACCAAGTCTTGTTATCGTAAGGAATACAACTAGTGAAATTAATTTCATGTATGGTATTTAATTATTCAATGACATATGTTTGTCCGGCTATCGTATTGAATGATACTGTACCGGTTGTATTTTTTTTGAATTTGATTTGTTTGCCGTTGCTTACAATATGCAAGTTCGGTTTCATTTCAATGGTACATGGTTCACCTGCTTTGGATAAGATGCGAAGTGAACGAACTGTTTTATTTTCCCAGGTATAGTTTAATTCAAAACCACCTCGCGCACATACGCCTTTAAATTTTCCTGAAGTCCATTCTGCTGGCAAGGCAGGAAGTAATTTGATAAATCCATCGTGAGATTGCATCAGCATTTCTGTAATGGCAGCAGTGGTACCAAAGGTGCCATCTACTTGAGGGGCTCTGCCGCATAAAGCAAACATCGATTTACAATTTTGTTCGTTCAAGTATCCCTTATAAATTTTATTTGCTCTGTCTCCATCATTTAATCTTGCCCATAAGGCCATTTTCCAGGCCCTAGACCAGCCCGTTGCTCCATCTCCGCGTTCGTTCAATACTTTTTTATAAGATTCAATGAGTTCGGTAGTTCTTTTATCATACAAAACTTTTCCAGGGTAAAGTCCATACAAATGTGAAAAATGGCGATGATTTTTCTCCAACGATTTCCAATCTTCTGTCCATTCTTGTAATGAACCATCTGCTCCAATTTGCGGCGGCACTAATTTTAATCGTGCTGATTTTACTTGATCAACAAATGGGGTATTGATACCTAGTGCAGAAGAGGCTTCAGAAAAATACCCAAAGAGATCATATAGTATTTGCATGTCGATGGAAGAACCTGCGCAAATCGTAGTTCCTTCTCTGAATCCTGCAGTCACTTCATCGAAGTACGGTTTGTTGCCGCCGCCGTCTGGAAAATTTTCTGGAGAGGTAGATGGGTTTGTTACTAACCATTTTCCATTCGGATGTGGAACAAGAAAATCCATGAAGAATTGAACTGCTCCCTCCATCATGGGGTATGCCTCTTTCAGAAATTTTTTATCCATTGAATATTGATAGTGTTCCCATAAGTGAGTACATAGCCAAGCGCCACCTACGGTGAAGGTTCCCCAGGTTGGACCATCCATCGGTGCTGCAACCCGCCACAGGTCCGTATTTTGGTGAAGCACCCAACCCCTTGCTCCATAATGTTCTTTGGCTACTTGCGCACCTTGATCTTGTAATTCATTGATCATGTTAATTAAGGGCTCTGCACATTCAGCGAGGTTGCTGCTTTCAACCGGCCAATAGTTCATCTCTGTGTTGATGTTGGTGGTATACTTTGCATCCCAAGAAGGATTCATGTCGTCATTCCAAATGCCTTGCAAGTTTGCTGGTTGTGTGCCTGAGCGAGAGGACGAAATCATCAAGTACCTACCAAAATTATAGCTCAATGCAGCCATCGATGGATCGGGTGCTGTTTGAATTTTTTTAATGCGAACATGAGTTGGTAAAAACGACTGTTCAGTATGGTTCATCGTTAAATCAGAGCGGGAATAAAACTTAGCATAATCCATCAATGCGCTATCTCGTATAGCTGAAAATGATTTTTGATTTAAGTTCGTTAGGTATGTTTCAACACGGAGGTGTTCGTTTGCACTTACATCTTTGTAGTTTACAAAATTCGTTGCAGCAACAAAGTAGAGTGTAACGGCATTGGCGTTTTCGATGATTAAATCAACGCCATCAGTTTTCATCGTTCCTCCTTCTGGTACTGCCTTGATTCGTGCTTCGTATTTTATCTTTCCTTCTACGCCAAGATAGTCGGCCGATTTTCCAGTTAGCGCTAGTCCATCGTTTCCTGCAGGGTCCATCCTAAAATAATCTGTTCCATAGTTGGAGTGGGCTTGATTCCTTACCCCGCGTAGGTTTGCTGTAAAGGAGATACTGCCTGGCTTATCTGCAGTGAGTCGAATGACAATAGTTTGATCGGGTGCAGAAGAAAAAACATCGCGTTGAAAGTGAACTCCATTTGCGGTGTAGGCAACACTTGTTACACCATGTTCAAGATCGAGCCATCTTTTATAGTTACTTACTGAATCTTCTTTTTTGAAGAACAAATGAAGGTTGCCTAGGCTCTGGTATTTTTGTTGCTCTACAGGATAGCCCATTAAATTTCTTCCAAACAAATTATGCGCTTCCAAATACTTCCCTTCAAAAACTAATTTTTGTATCGTGGGCAATGTTTTATGGCCATCGTTAACAACGGTTGAATATGGTCCGCCACTCCAGTAGGTGTCTTCGTTCAACTGAATGCGCTCTTCATTGTATTTCCCAAATACCATCGCACCTATACGTCCATTGCCTGTCGGGATGGCTTCTTCCCATGTTGCTGCAGGTTCATCATACCAGACAATGGAAGAAGGATTAAATGATTTATTATCAATGGCGTCAGCAACATTATTTTTTTGAGCATATGAAGCAATGCTCGTAGTTAGCATTAGGATGAATAATGTGAATGACGCTTTCTTCATGATAACGATATTTTATAGAAGTTGGGGGTCCTAAAATGTAAGTGCACTAATGACTATAAAAATAATGCAAACAAATCAGTTTGCTGTTCTTCATTTAGTATGTTATTCATCAATATCATCTGAACAATATGTGGTACATTCAAGTAGTATAAAATTAATTACTATGAACCGTTTTTTTTACACCGTATGCTTACATGTTGTCT
>CAJBBV010000135.1 GCA_903951405.1 uncultured bacterium | reverse complement strand
CCCCATATCTAATTCAACCGGTTACCTTCCCGAATTTCATTCGGGATTCTCTACCAATTGAGCTAATTCCCCATATCTATTTTCAAATGGTGACCCTCCCGAATTTCATTCGGGATTCTCTACCAATTGAGCTATTTCCCCTAGGGTGGCAAATTTACTATTTTTATTTGATCAATTTTAGCTTTTGCACTCGATTGTCAGCGGACAATTAGTAGTTTTAATCTATCCTTTTTTCATAGAACGCTTTTTTAATACACTTCATGATACGGAAACTCATATTCATTCATTTCATCACGGTCTTTTTAGTGTCTACCGCATCTGTTGCTCAACAACCCCCTTCCCCACTCATTCAATCGTATGAATCATATAAACTGATGAAGGATACAAGCTCCTTTAATCTTAATTGGGTTCCCATCGGACCTACCGTCAATTCCGCACGTGCAGATTTAATTCAAGCTGATCCTACTCGTCCAGGAACAATGTACGTTGGATTTGGGTCGGGCGGACTTTGGAAGACCATCAACAACGGACTTACATGGAATTCTATTTTTGAAGGTCAGTCATCATATAGCGTAGGCGATTTTGCTCTCGCACCTTCTAATCCCAATATTATTTATTTGGGAACAGGGGAGCACCTTAAAAAACCTAGAAATTTCACACTCCCCGGCACGGGAATGTATCGATCTTCCGACGCTGGCAAAACATGGCAACACATTGGTCTAGAAGACTCCTGGTCGATCGCCGAAATCGCAGTAGATCCTAAGAACCCCAATATCGTTTTAGTCTCTGTACTAGGACACCTCTGGACTAAAAATAAAAATCGCGGAATATATCGAACTGAGAATGGTGGTCAATCATGGAAGCAAGTGCTTTATATTGATGATAAAACAGGAGGGAATGATATAGTCATATCCTCTGCCAACCCTAATATTATGTATGCTTCTCTTTGGGAAGTTTTTCCTGGAATACGTGGCAAGAATAGCGGAGTTTATAAAAGTGTAGATGGAGGTAAACATTGGACTTGGACCATGAATGGACTTCCAGCTGGACCAAACCTTGGTCGAATTGGACTTTCGGTTTCGTCAACTAATCCAAACAAAGCATATGCGCTAGTTGATAACCTCAATAATCCAACAGATGAAGCAGCAGAATTGTATAAAACAATTGATGGTGGTAATACCTGGACTAAAACACATTCATCTCCATTTCTTATCTTTTCTGCGTATGGATGGTATTTTACCAATGTCTATGTTAATCCAAAAGACGACGAAGAAGTTTATTGTCTTGGTATTCGACTTGCTCATAGTACCGATGGCGGAAAAACATTTTCGTTCTTGGGTGGGAAGGTGAATCATATGACGCCAAGTATTGCACAGGGTTTGCATTTAGATCAATCTGAGTTCTGGATTAATCCAACTAATCCAAATCATATTGCTGTAGGAAATGATGGCGGACTTTATGTGAGTTATGATAAAGGATTATCCTGGATGCATTATAATAATATTCCAACAGGTGAATTTTATGATATAACCATTGATCAATCCAGTTATACCATCTATGGCGGTACACAAGACGATGCAACCGTGTATGGACCTGCCACTGAACTCAATACCAATTTCAACGACCCTTGGAAATATGTTTGGATCGATCCATGGGATGGGGGAGATGGTTGTGTTAGTCAAGTTGATCCTGAAGACAATACTATAGTTTATTATAGTCAGCAACATGGTGATGCTGTTAGATTGGATAAAGCCACTGATAAAACAGTTCTTATAAAACCCGCTTTACCGGAAGAGAATAAAGACACGCTTCATTTTAATTATATCACACCCTATTTTGTTTCTGCTTATCAACACAAAACACTTTATCACGGTGGAAATTATATTTTCAAAAGCATAGACCGAGGTGACTCCTGGAAAGTGATTAGTTCAAATATTGCTAATTCGTCAAACCCCGAGAAAAAATCTTTTGCTGCAGGATCTTTAGAGGAATCGCCCATAACAAAAGGGTTGCTATATGTGGGTACAGACAAAGGGGCTTTCTGGGTTACAAAAAATGATGGCGCTGAGTGGGAAGAAAATTCAGCAGGCTTAGCGAATAATTATATCAGAAGTATTTGTCCGTCTAAGTTTAATTCTTCACGAGTTTATGTTGCCATGACAGGTATTAATTATGATGATTTGCATCGTTATCTATATGCCTCAGAAGATTATGGCAAACATTGGAGAAGTATAGCAGAGGGCTTACCGGATGAGCCAGTCAATGTTATTAAAGAAGATCCTACCAATGAAAATATTTTATATGCTGGTGGATTTCGTGGTGTATATATTTCTGTAGATCGTGGTAAGCACTGGTCCTCTTTAGGACGTGATCTTCCTCAAGCTGCTGTAGCTGATCTTGAAATTCATCTTCCTACTATGGATCTCGTTGTGGCAACACATGGGAGAGGAATATATCGAACTAACGTAAAGGCGATTCAGCTAAAGTATACTGCTCCTCTTATTGACGGGAAGGATTATTTGTTTGAGGTGGATACTATTCAACGGCCATGGTTTAATTCAAATGGTGGTGAGCCAGATTATCGTACGATCAAAAAGGCTACATTTTCATTGTGGCTAAATGAATCAATGCCTATAGAACTTTCTCTCCGTGATGAGGGGGGCAAAGTGGTATGGAGATCTGTTGTGCAAGGGGATAAAGGATTTTTTCAATACAGATGGGATCTTGTCATCAATAGAGAAACTAGTAATCATCCCTATTTCATCAACTATGAACAATTTATTGAAGCAGGTAAGTATACATTAGTTGCATCGGTTGGGTCTACACAACTTGAGCAAACAGTTTATGTAGTGGAGACATCTTCACCCCATATAAAATAGAGGATGCTTTACTTAGGAAGTGTGTGGTTTACAAAAAGCCCAGTTCTAATTTCGCTTCTTCGCTCATCAAGTCTTTGGTCCATGCGGGTGACCAGGTGATTTCTACAAATACATCATTGATTCCTTCAACTTCTCGTATTTTTTGATCTACATCATGGGGTAAACTTTGAGCGGCTGGACAATTGGGTGCAGTCAATGTCATGATCACTTGAACATTATTGATGGGCACGACATTCACTTCATAAATCAGGCCTAAGTCCCATATGTTTACAGGAAGCTCCGGATCAAAAATTGTTTTGATCTTGGCAATGACTTCTTCCTTTATTTCATTTTCTGTTTTCATGTTTTTCATTTCACGATTAACTTCCCCATGCTGCTGCATCCAACTTCATCTGTTTGATCATTGCTCTTAAGCCATTTGATCTTGTTTGGGCTAAGTGTGAACTTAATCCGATGGCGTTGATAAAATCCAATGGAGCGTCTACAATCTCTTTTGGTGTATGTCCTGAAAGAACCATGATCATCAAGCTGACAAGTCCTTTTACAATGATGGCATCACTATCGCCTTCAAAATAAACATGTCCATCTTTATAGGCTGAATGAATCCATACACTGGACTGACATCCTTTTATTTTGTATTCTTCTGTTTTATAGCTAGGATCGAGGGGCGCTAGTTTTTTCCCAAGATCAATCAGGTATTCATATTTTTCTTCCCAAGTGTCAAACAAGGAGAAGTCGTCGATGAGCACTTGCTCTAATTCTGTTATGGATTTAGTCTCTGCCATGTTACTTCAACATTTTTAATGCCTTATGTAATGCTGAGACAAGGATATCGATTTCTGCTATGGTATTGTAAGGAGCAAATGATGCTCTTGTGGTTCCAACAATGCCAAGTCTTTTCATGAGTGGTTGAGCACAATGATGTCCTGTTCTTACTGCTATTCCTTGGTTATCTAAAAGTATTGCTAAATCTTGTGGATGTACTCCATCAATGATAAAGGATACGACACTTACTTTGTTAGGTACGTCACCGATAATTTTTAAGCCTTCTATTGATTTCAGTTTATCGGTGGCATAGACCAGCAATGTTTCTTCGTATTCGCGCATACGATTCTTCCCTTGTTTGTTGATGAAATCGATTGCGGTTTTTAACGCGATAACATCTGCAATGTTTGGAGTGCCTGCTTCAAATTTAAAAGGGAGTTCGTTGTAGGTCGTTTTTTCGAACGTCACTTCCTTGATCATTTCACCACCACCTTGGTAGGGCGGCATGGCTTCAAGCAATGCTTTTTTCCCATACATTACACCCACGCCAGTTGGTCCGTAAATTTTATGTCCTGAGAATACCATGAAGTCACAATCCAATTTTTGTACATCTATGTCTAAATGAACTACTGATTGTGCACCGTCTAGCATTACGAGTGTGCCGTTCAGATGTGCTAGAGAAATTATTTCTTCTACTGGATTTATGACGCCAAGTGCATTGGATACATGAATGATGGAAACGATTTTAGTTTTTGCGTTCAGTAGTTTCTTGAACGCATCCATATCCAAAATGCCATTATCATCAATTGGTATTACTTTGATACTGGCACCACGTTCTTCGGCAATCATTTGCCAGGGAACAATATTTGAGTGGTGTTCTAGTGTTGAAATAATAATTTCATCTCCAGGGTTAAGGTTTGCTCTTCCCCATGATGAAGCAACGAGGTTGATGCCTTCAGTGGTGCCCTTGGTGAATATGATTTCTTCGTGTGATGAAGCACCAACAAATTGTTTGACTGCTACTCTTGATTCTTCATAGGCAGCGGTGGCTTCATCAGCCAAGGTGTGTAAGCCTCTGTGAATATTCGCGTTGTATGTGCTGTAATAATTTGAGATAGCATCCACCACTGATTGTGGTTTTTGAGATGTTGCAGCGTTATCAAAATAAACAAGGTCTTTCCCTTTTACCTTTCTTTTAAGAATAGGAAAAAGTTCACGGAGTTGCTCAACATCAAATGGTATATGGTCTGTCATAAATACTATATCAAATAGTGAGTGTAAGTCTTTCTGATATTAAGCTATCTATGTAATTTCTTAATTCTTCTGATTCAATTTGCTGAAGGATGTCTGCTGCAAATGCATGCAGTAGCAAGGCTTTAGCATTCTGTTCGGAAATTCCACGGGCGCGTAAATAAAACAATGCATCTTCATCTAGCTTTCCAATAGTACATCCATGAGAACATTTTACATCATCAGCAAATATTTCCAACTGTGGTTTTGTATTAGCTGATGAATTCTGGCCTAATAAAATATTTTTATTGGACTGATACGCATTTGTTTTTTGCGCATCTTTTCTAACAAATATTTTTCCATTGAAAATACCTGTTGAACTATCATCCATAATGCCTTTGTATAATTCATTGCTCAAACAGTTAGGCATGGCATTGTCTACTATAGTGTGGTTGTCCACTTGACTCTTTCCGCCTAATAGGTAAAGTCCATACATATGACTTTCACAAAACTCAGCACGCATAACCATATTTAAGTTGTTTCGAACGATTTCACCATTTAATGAAATCGTCACGGCATGAGCAGTTGATTTTCCTAACTGATTTATTTGCGTTGTGCCTGTATGATTTGAGTCAGCTCCTTCATTTTGTATTTTGATATAACGGAAATGAGCGTCTTTTTCTACACAGATTTCAACCACCTCATTGGTTAAGCTCTGGTGATTCCCGATTTTATGGTAAGTTTCAATGAGGGTTGCTGTTGCATTTTCTTCTATGGAAACTAATATGCGTGGCTGACTAAACCTGAAACCAGAACGACTATCTGAAAAATGATATATAACAATGGGCTCAGATAAGTGCTTCCCTTTTTTTACTTTGATGAACAACCCGTTTGCGGCAAATGAGCCATTCAATGCATTGATACCATCTGGATGATAGGCATTTGAGCAGCCCAAGTATTCTTTTACAAACTGTGCATCTTCATCAGTTGAAGCCTCATTGAGTGTTTTGATATTCCATTTTTCTGAAGCATCAGTAAGCTGTGAAAGATGAGACTGGTAAATACCATTGATGAAAACTAGTGAATTGGCATTAGACGTTCCTGGTAGAATTCCTTTCGCGAGTTCTTCTTTCGAGAAATCACTTTTGCCAAGGTTGTATTGTATGGCTTCTGTAAATATATTTTTAATGCGGGTATACTTCCATTCCTCATGCTTGATGGAAGGAAGGTCTAACTCACTAAAGCTATTCCAGTTTTTTTGTTGAAATGCCTTGAGTAGATCAGAAGGTTGATCTTGGCTTTTGTATATGTCGTTGAAAAAAATCTTAGCGTCCATCATGTGCGTTTACGTGTTCTTACTTTTTCTTATGCTGTAGCTTCATTTACCTCTGCTTTGATGAAGTCGTATCCTTTTTCTTCAAGCTCAAAGGCTAGTTCTTTGGTGCCTGATTTAACTATCCTTCCGTTATATAATACATGTACAAAATCAGGTACGATATAATCCAACAAACGTTGATAGTGTGTTACGATGAGGAATGCATTGTCTTTTGTGCGCAATTGGTTTACTCCATTCGCTACAATGCGAAGTGCATCTATATCTAATCCTGAATCTGTTTCATCTAGTATGGCAAGCTTTGGTTCAAGCATCGCCATTTGGAAAATTTCATTTCTTTTTTTCTCTCCACCGGAGAAT
>CAJBBV010000134.1 GCA_903951405.1 uncultured bacterium | reverse complement strand
GTGGCAAAATTCTTATTTCCTAATCCTCCTCGTCCACCCTTTATCCAAATAAATTCTTGTCCATCTTCTAAGATTTCACCTTCCACAAGCTCATTTTCTTCATTGCGTGCAATGGTCCCCAATGGAACTTCTATTATAATGTCTTTCCCATCACGGCCTGTCATATTATTCTTGTTGCCATGCTGACCATCTTCGGCTAACACATTTTTATAGTAGCGAAGGTGTAGTAGGGTCCACAGGTGTTTGTTTCCTTTTAAAATAATATGGCCTCCTCTGCCGCCATCCCCACCATCTGGGCCTGCCTGTGCATTGAATTTTGTTCGCATGAAGTGTTTACTTCCTGCTCCACCATGACCGCTTCTGCAAAAGATCCTAATTTGATCTACGAAATTTGACTTTTCCATTTCACTTGCAAGGTATTACAAAGGATGGATTAAAAGGAGCTGGGATTGGATAAAAGCCAATATTACCGGCGAAATTGGGACATTTAACTTCTTTTATTGATTTAAGGGGTTGACTAACTATCTTCTTTTTTGTTAACTTTGATCATATCAATTTATAAATGAAAGTTTTCCCTGCTTTTTTCAGGTTCTTTCGAAGCAAGTATTTTCTTGCTGTCACATTTTTTCTAGTTTGGATGCTTTTTTTTGACCACAACAACTTATTCTTGCATCTTCAATATCGCAAAGATTTGAAGGGCTTGACTGAAAGTAAAAAGTATTACAAGAGCCAGATTGAAAAGACGCAACATGATCTTGAATTGCTTAAAAGCAATCCGTTGTGGATAGAAAAAGTAGCTCGGGAGCAGTATTTAATGAAGCGTGAGGGCGAAGATATTTTTTTGATAAAAGAAAATTGAACTATTTCGATTGTTGATGCAATATTTACCTTCAGCATCCGTTCTAGTTTCAACAGTTTGTCCGCACCCATACTTAAACTGTCCTATCCCCTAATCCCCTCCCTATTGATGACCATTAAGTCATGCTGCCTTTTGGGTAGTTTAAAATCTAAATAATTGACAATGAGTGCATTAATAAATGAATCTATGTTTCGCTATCTCTATAATGAAATGTCAGCAGAGGAAAGTTCGGATTTTATCTCTTTTCTAGAAAATGATCCAGCTTCTATGGAACAATTCAATGCGTTAAAAGAAGGAATGGAATGTTTGTCTTGTATTTCATATTCTCCCAATGAAAATTCAGTGAATAAAATAATGGCATATACCGCCATAGACGGGTTCACGGTTCAGTAGACTAAAAATTCGTTGTATCTTTCGATTCTTTATTTCTTATGACTAAAAAGGATCGGTATCAGATTATTCTTGATTATTTCCAGCAACATATACCTGACGCAGAAACTGAGCTGCTTTATGACAATCCCTTCCAACTTTTAGTTGCTGTTATTCTCTCCGCTCAATGTACAGACAAAAGGGTTAACCTTACTACGCCTGCAATTTTTGACCAATTCCCTAATCCAGAAGCGCTTTCACAGGCAAGTTTTGACACCCTTTTCCCATTAATTAGAAGTATATCTTATCCAAATAATAAAACAAAGCATCTTATTGGCATGGCCCAAATGCTGATGAACGATTTTGATGGTGTAGTTCCCATGACGGTGGATGAATTGGTTAAGCTTCCTGGGGTGGGCCGAAAAACCGCAAATGTTATTACTTCAGTGATTGATCAGCAGCCTAATATGGCCGTTGATACCCATGTTTTTCGCGTTTCAGCAAGACTTGGCTTAACTCGAGGTGCCACTACACCACTAGCTGCTGAAAAGCAACTCATTAAATATATACCATCTAATCTTGTACACAAGGCACATCATTGGTTGATTCTACATGGACGGTATACATGTATGGCGCGAAATCCCAAATGTGAAGCTTGTGGGTTACAGGAGCTTTGTCTGTATTTTAAAAAGGCATAGGCGCTTAACGCTTTGCGCTTCGCGCGCTTAACGCTGAACGCTTTACGCTGAACGCTTTACGCTGAACGCTTTACGCTCGTAACTTATTACTATTCCCTCTTGCCTTTCTTCGTGCCTTCGTCCCTTTTCTGTATTTACTATTGCCTATTCCCTCTTGCCTTTCTCCGTGCCTCTGTCCCTTTTCTGTATTTACTATTGCCTATTGCCTATTCCCTATTCCCTCTTGCCTTACTTTGTGTCTTTTAGTATGAATATTACTATATTCGAGCAATAATTTTTTATATGAAATTGACAACAAGAATTCAGCTTTCGGCGATGATGTTTATGCAGTTTTTTGTGTGGGGTGCATGGTATGGACAAATGAGTAAGTATATGACTGTACAGCTACATGCCACTGGTGAACAAGTGGGGAATGCCTATGCTACATTTTCAATAGCGATGATTGTGGCTCCATTTTTTGTTGGGATGCTAGCAGATAGATTTTTTCAGGCTCAGAAAGTACTTGGTATTTTAAATCTTGCAGGGGCGTTAATATTATTTGGGATAACTAAAGTGAGTGATCCTGATTTGTTTTATTGGACGATGCTTGTTTACTGTTTAACATTCGCTCCTACGATTGCGTTGACTAACTCCATTGCAATGCGCCAGATGCAAAATCCAGAAAAGGAATTTCCCGCAGTTCGTGTTTTCGCTACCATAGCTTGGATTGTTGTTGTGAATATAGTTGGGTTATTGGGAGTTGGAGATAGTGTGATGATTTTTCAAATTTCAGCTGTAGCTGCTGCATTTCTTGGGCTTGCAGCATTTTTGTTGCCTGCAACACCCCCAGTGAGTACAGGTAAAATAAGCTTTGCACAAATTATTGGCAAAGACGCATTTGTTCTTTTAAAAGATCGCTCTTTCTTGATTTTCTTTATTTCATCAGTTTTGATTTGCATCCCTTTATCTTTTTATTATACATGGGCTAATCCCTCATTGACTGATGCATATAAGGCAGCGTTTCCAAATGGCGATCCTACTTCGTTTAAGATTGAAAACAAAATGTCTCTTGGGCAAGTCTCTGAAGTATTGTTTATGTTGTCGCTTCCTTTTATGTATAAGAAATTTGGGATTAAGAATATTTTGATATTTGGTTTAAGTGCTTGGATATTACGCTTTATCTTTTTTGGATATGGTAATGCGTTGACTGGTGAATGGATGTTGTATGCGGCTATTTTATTGCATGGTATTTGTTATGATTTCTTCTTCGTGAGCGGAATGATTTATACTGATGCTAAGGCTGGAGCAAAGATTAAAGCTCAAGCCCAAGGATTAATTTCCTTAGCTACCTATGGTTTAGGTATGTTCATTGGCTCAGTGGTCTCTGGTATAGTAAAAGATATGTATACAAAGGATGAAGTTACTCAATGGTTGAATATATGGTTGGTGCCTGCAGGTATAGCAGCATTGAGTCTTATTTTCCTAGTTTTGTTTTTCAAAGATAAAAAAACGGTTAACGCTTAATTCATCACATTCAATTTATACTTCATGGTTAAATTAGCAATGCTCGGTTCCGGATTTATCGGAAGATTTTATGCAGATTCAATACAAGGCTTAAGGAGTAAGGATAGAATTGTTTCTATTTATTCCAGAAGAGAATCACAGGCTAAAAAATTTGCTGAGGATTATGGTTGTGATCATTTTACAACTGATATGGAAGCAGCTATAGCGCACCCAGATGTTGATATGGTTTGTATTTCACTTCCCAATAATTTGCATGAAGAAGCAGTGATGCTTTGTTGCAAACATAAGAAAGCAGTCATAACAACAAAGCCGTTGGGTAGAAATGCCGTTGAAGCAAAGCGCATGCTTGAAGCTGTAGAAAAGGCAGGAATTTTTAACGGATATCTTGAAGACTTAGTCTATACCCCAAAATTTATAAAAGCCCTCGAAAGTGTCAAGAGTGGTGCATTGGGCAGAATACTTTGGGCAAAGTCAAGAGAAGCACATCCTGGTCCACATAGTGAATGGTTTTGGGATATTGAACAAGCAGGTGGAGGGTGTATGCTTGATTTAGGATGTCATTGTGTTGAAATAACCCGAAGTTATATTGGTAAAGACATTAAGCCAGTTGAAGTGATGTGTTGGGCTGATACTCAGGTTAAGCCTATTGAGGCAGAGGATCATGCCATTGGAATAATTAAGTATGAAAATGGAGCTGTTGCTCAATTTGAGGTCAGTTGGACATTCCGAGGTGGTCTTGACCTTCGCGACGAAGTAATGGGGACAGAAGGAACCATCTGGGTAAATGGTTTTCTAAGAACAGGATTTGAAATGTTTACAACGGGTAAGGGAGGCAATTATGTTGCTGAAAAAGCGGAATCAAATACGGGATGGTTGTTCCCGGTTGGAGATGAGTTAAATGAACTTGGATATAATCATATGTTCTTTGATATGTTTAATGCATTCGAAAAAGGAGAGAAGCCAAGAGAGATTTTTTATGATGGTTATGTCGTGAATTCAATTTTGGATGCAGCGTATCGCAGTGTGAAAACAAAAAATTGGGAACCAATTCATATGGAAGATTGGCGTGGTCAAGTTGGATTAACAAAACCGAGTCCACTTGTTGAATTTGATGCAGATCATTACCTTATTAAAGAAGAGTTACTTCATTATGGGGATAAGAAATTGATTTTGAAAGAAAAGAAAAGCGGTAAAATTATTGAGCGTATTATATCATGATTCAGATAGTAGTTTGTCAGTAGATAATTAATTATCTACTGACAAACTACAGAATCTTCCATTACAAATACTTTTTTATTTCTTCTGTCAGCTCACCTTTTGTAATAGGTGTTCCTTTGATTTTATTGTATCCTTTTGCGTCTACAAAGAATACATCTCGTATAATTTTTATGAGTTGTCCATTGTTGATTTCAGGAATCAATATGGTATCAAACCCTGCTAATATTTCTCCTAGATTTTTTGGGAAAGGTCTTAGGTACCTGAGGTGAGCGTGGGATACTTGATGTCCTTCTTGAATAAGCTCAATTACTGCACTTTTGATGGAACCAAATGTGCTTCCCCATCCTAATACCAATACTTTTCCTTTCGTTGCCCCAGTATCTATATGTTGATCCGGTATATAGTTTGCTATTAGGTCAACTTTAGCCTGACGTGTTTTGACCATATGTTCATGGTTGTCTGGCTCATAGTTTACATTACCCGTAATATCTTGTTTTTCTAGTCCGCCAATTCTGTGCTCTAATCCTTTCGTTCCAGGAACAGCCCAAGGCCTGGCTAGTTTTTCATCACGTTTGTAAGGTTGAAATTTGATTTCATCTTCTGCCAAGCCCGTTTTGAAATTGACGTTGATGTTTGGCAAGTCCTCTGCTTTTGGAAACATCCATGGTTCAGCACCATTTGCAATATAACCGTCACTCAGGAACATTACTGGTACCATATGCTGTAATGAAATACGTGCAGCTTCAAATACAGCGCCAAAACAATCACTTGGTGTTGATGCAGATACAATTGGCATTGGGCATTCGCCATTTCTGCCATAATATGCTTGCAATAAATCACTTTGCTCAGTTTTGGTTGGTAGTCCTGTAGATGGACCCCCACGTTGAACATCAATAATAATCAACGGGATTTCAAGCATAACGGCTAATCCGATTGCTTCTCCTTTCAAGGCTAGTCCCGGTCCGGAAGTAGTTGTTACCGCCAATGCACCTCCATATGCTGCACCAATTGCAGATGTGATTCCTGCAATTTCGTCTTCAGCTTGAAATGTTTTTACATTAAAATTTTTCATTCTGCTGAGATCATGCAAAATATCTGAAGCTGGAGTAATGGGGTAAGAGCCTAGGAAAAGGGGTAATCCGCTTTTTTCAGCTGCAGCTACTAATCCCATGGAAAGTGCTTGGTTTCCCATGATAGACCTATAGGTCCCTGGTTTCATTTTAGCTTTTTCAACCGTATAGCGCGTTGTGAAGGTTTCTGTTGTGTCTCCGTAGTTATATCCTGCTTGTAGGGCTTTTATATTTGCATTAAGGATGTCATCTTTTTTCCCAAATTTCTCTTGTAGAAAGTTAAGGGTACTTTCCATGTTGCGGTTGTACATCCAGTAAAGGAATCCCAGCACAAACATGTTTTTGGCTCTGTCTTTCTCCTTGGTACCTAGGGTGATTTCTTTTAAGGCCTCACGGGTCATTTTGGTAACATCCATTTTGATCAATTCAAACCCATCTAGAGAGCCATCTTCAATGGGATTGATTCCTTCTGGGTAATTGGCCAAACGTAAATTCCTGGAATCAAATCCATCCATGTTAGCAATGATTTTGCCACCCTTTTTAATTGCTTTGAGGTTCGTTTTAAGGGCTGCAGCATTCATTGCCACCAACACATCGCATAAGTCGCCTGGAGTATAGATGGCATCGGATGAAAAACGAAGTTGGTATCCACTAACACCTGGAATGGTTCCTTGTGGGGCCCGAATTTCGGCTGGGAAATCTGGGAATGTGGCTAAGTCGATTCCCAACAAGGCAGTATTGTTGGTAAACTGACTTCCTGTAAGTTGCATGCCATCTCCACTATCTCCTGCAAATTTTATCACAATATCTTGTAAAAGTTCTTCTTTTCGTTGAGTCATAACACGGTTTTAAGTAACAGCTGTTTTAAAGTTCGGATATTCATTTCGAATATATGTAAAGTATTGCCAATAGATTTTTTTGGCTTTAACTTTTATTCAGCATGTTGATTGAATGATTTTGATTAATTTTAAGGTACAAAATTACTTAACATGGGGCTATTTAATTCAAGCAATCCAACGCTTTCTGAAAAATCCTTCAACAGGTCAATGGCAATGCCGGGTGCTCAAACTATGACAGTAAAGGGCACGCTCAATCGTTTTGGCTTTCTTTTCTTGATGGTTATGGCTACTTCGTTTTACGTATGGAATGAAGCAAGTGTGGGCAACAGTGTACAGGGTTATATTATGGGTGGAGCTATTGGTGGGCTCGTTCTAGCATTAGTATTGATTTTTAAACAACAGTGGGCTCAATATCTAGCACCAGCATATGCCTTATTAGAGGGACTTTTGGTTGGTGGAATTTCTGCAGTTTACAATAACGCATTTGCAAAGATTGCTCCGAGTATTGTTATGCAGGCGGTTACCTTAACTTTTGGAACGGCTATAGCGGTTTATTTCCTCTATAAATTTGGTGTCATTCGGGCTACTGATCGTTTTAGATCAATACTTTTTACTGCGATGGGGGGCATCATGGTGTTTTACCTAATTACCTTTGTCTTATCCCTGTTTAATGTAGATATTCCTATGTTGCACCAAGGCAGCTTGATGAGTATTGGAATTTCTTTGGTTATTGTTGTTATTGCTGCATTAAGTTTGGTTTTGGATTTTGATCGTATTGAAGAAGGGGCTGCTATGGGTGCTCCGAAGTATATGGAATGGTATTGTGCATTTGGATTGCTTGTTACACTCGTTTGGCTTTATGTTGAAATCCTTCGTTTGCTCGGCAATATTTATGGCCGTCGTGATTAATTTAATTCATGATGAAAAATATATTGTTATGTTTATTATGCCTCTTTAGTTTAAGTACTGCTACAAATGCTCAAAAAGTATTTGCTGTAGAATACTCCAATCAATCTGATGTGAAGGTTTTTGTTGTTAAATATGAAAACCAAGCCGATTTAAAAGTGTTCAAAGAGAAATACGAAAATCAATCGGGCGATAATGATGGGAAGTGGTTTTTCGTGAAATATTCTAATCAAGCGGATAAAAAAATATTTTTTGTTGATTATGAAAACCAGGCGGATGTGAAAATTTATTTTGTGCAATATGAAAATCAAGCCGGTTGGCGAAATCAATCAAAGAGACATTATT
>CAJBBV010000133.1 GCA_903951405.1 uncultured bacterium | reverse complement strand
TCGTACTCTTTTAATTTTCTGTATAAAGTTCTTTCGCTAATACCAAGATCGGAAGAAGCATCTTTGCGTTTACCCTTGTGTTTCTTCAATGCTTTTTCTATTAATTCTTTTTCTTTATCCATGATATTGAGTGATTCTTCAATGACAACTGTATCTTGAATATCCCGTGATTCTGAAATGATAATGGGTTGCTTAGATACTGAATATGCATTTCCTGATGAAGATTCAATTGAATTTTGAACTAACGGAAGATCCTGCATAAACGAAGCCTCTACAGCATTTGAAACAGTATTAATTGTTGATGGGTTGTGAAGGATGTCGAGAAACATTTTCTTGAGTTCCGTCACATCCTTCTTCATGTCAAAGAATAATTTATATAAGATATCCCTTTCATTCATGAATTCTGTTTGTCCTTGCCCATTTGATGATTTCATAATCATTGGCAAATTTCTATCAGCATGTTTTGGTAAAAAACGTTCTATTTCTTTCGGGGTAATCAATTTGTTTTCTGAGAGTACAGAAATTTGTTCTGCGATGTTTTTTAGCTCCCTAACGTTACCTGGCCATGGATAATTTATGAGCATTGATTTTGCTTCATCATCAAGTTGAATTGGACTTGTTCTGTATTTTTCGGCAAAATCAACTGCGAATTTTCTAAATAATAAAATGATATCCTCTTTTCGTTCTCTAAGGGAAGGAACCCTAATTGGCACAGTGTTTAATCGATAATATAAATCTTCTCTAAATTTATTATTCTGTGTAGCGACTAATAAATCTTGGTTTGTGGCAGCAATGACCCTAACATCCGTCTTTTGAACTTTTGAGGAACCTACACGAATAAATTCTGCATTTTCAAGAACGCGTAGAAGCCTGGCTTGAGTGCCTAATGGCGTTTCGCCAATCTCATCCATAAATAGCGTTCCGCCATTGACAGTTTCAAAATACCCTTTTCGTGAATCTACCGCACCGGTAAACGATCCTTTTTCATGTCCAAATAATTCAGAATCGATAGTACCTTCTGGAATAGCGCCACAGTTTACAGCAATAAAAGGATTGTGCTTTCTGGGGGATAGAGCATGGATAATTTGAGAAAAAATCTCTTTTCCCACACCACTTTCACCAGCAATCAAGACAGTAAGGTCTGTATTGGCAACCTGTGTAGCTACCTGAAGTGCATAATTCAGGGAGGGTGAATTACCTATAATACCGAATCTGTTTTTAATACTTTGAATATCCATATGTTGATGGCTTATAATTAGTGTACAATCGTGCAGAACAAGGTGGCTTGTGTAAATTCATTCACAACAACATTTACATAATCCCCCTTTTTTAGCGTAAGAGCAGGTGATTTATCGAAAATCATGACTTTATTTTGGCTGTTTCTGCCCATCCATTGTAAATCACTGCGCTTAGAGTTTCCTTCAATAAGCACTTCGAAAATTTTTCCAACATCTTTTTTGTTGCTTTCGTAGGATAGATTGTTTTGCATAGCAACAATCTCATGCAGTCTTCTTTTTTTGGTATCCATGTCAACATTATCCTCATATCGCTTTGCAGCTAATGTTCCAGGTCGTTCAGAATAAACAAACATGTAGCTAAATTCATAGGCAGATTGTTTCATGACATCAAGCGTCTCCAAGTGATCCTGTTCTTCTTCTGTACAAAAGCCTGCAATAATATCAGAGCTGACAGCACAATCGGGCATAATTTCTTTGATGCGTTTTATTTTAGACAAATACCATTCTCTTGTATATGTTCTATTCATCAATTGCAATAATCTAGTAGAACCACTTTGCACTGGTAAATGAATGTATTTGCAAATGTTAGGGTAGTCGCGCATAGTAAATAAAACACTATCTGTAATATCCTTTGGATGTGATGTACTAAATCGTACTCTTAATAATGGGTTTATCTCAGCAACATGCTTTAGGAGTAAAGCAAAGTCAGTTACATGGTTTGTGGTCGAATCAACAAAGTAATAGCTGTCAACATTTTGCCCCAGTAAGGTAACCTCTCTGTAGCCATTATTAAATAAGTCTTTGCATTCATCGAGGATAGAGCTTACGTCTCGACTGCGTTCTCTCCCTCGAGTAAATGGTACTACACAGAAAGAACACATGTTGTTGCACCCTCGTGTAATGCTCACAAAGGCAGAAACCCCATTTGAATTTAAACGGACAGGAGAAATTCCTGCATAGGTTTCATCTCTACTTAATAGTACGTTAACGGCCTTTGTGCCACCTTCCGCTTCCTCAATGAGGCTAGGCAAGGTTCTATAGGCATCTGGACCAACCACTAGATCAACTAGCTTTTCCTCATCCAATAATTTATTTTTTAGGCGCTCTGCCATACATCCTAATATGCCAACGAGTAAAGAGGGGTTCTTTTTTTTAAGCTTCTTAAACTCGGTCAGTCGTTTTCTTACCGTTAGCTCTGCTTTTTCTCTTATTGAACAGGTATTTAAGAAAATGAGATCAGCTTCTTCTTCATGTTTAGTAGGGCCAAATCCCTCATTTTGTAAAATGGACGCAATGATTTCACTGTCACTAAAGTTCATTGAACAGCCATAGCTTTCAATGAAGAATTTTTTATGGACTATGTTTTGATTGCTATTGATAGGCGCATATGCTTCACCTTGGCGACTCTCATCAATTGATTTGTTCAACACATTCAACATGTTGCAAATTTACACTAATTGAGGAAATGTGACAAATTGTCACTGTAATTCATCTAAACATTTTTAAGAAGAAACCGCTTAGATAACCAACTGTCTTTAACAGGAATGATCCATCTGTTGATAAGTGATTGTTTATCAGTCACATTATGATCAAGAAATAAGGTTTCTGAACTAATGAAATTATTCTCTAATGCATAATTTAATTGTGAAATGGGGATGAGCTGTATCTTATCTTTCACGATGAAAGCCAGGTTTGTGCGATCAAATAAACTCACCTTATACTGCCCCTCAATTTCTTTGATTAGTCGAACAGAGCTATCTGTACTACATCCACTTACCTCAGAAATGGTTTCATCAGCCATCAAAACAATGCACTGTCCAAAAAATAGGGTAGCAAACCCTTTTACCGGATATTGGTGCGACTTCCAATTGGCAGCAAAATGATTGAGTGTGTCTTCTATAGAAAGGGCTTCAGACAGGGTAAATAATCGACTAGATTGATAAACCCACACCCTTGATGTATCACTAAAATCAGCTGGGATTAATTCTTTAAATGATAAGTTCATCATATTGATTTTGCTATTAATTCTGCAATATCCATTACTTCGATATCAGTTTCTTTTTCATTCAGTTTGATCCCATCTGTCATCATCGTATTGCAAAACGGACAAGCAGATGCTATGATCGAGGCATTGGTCTGGATAGCTTCCTTAGAGCGTTCAAGATTTACCCGTTCGTTTCCTTTTTCCTCTTCTTTAAACATTTGAGCTCCACCTGCCCCACAACACAATCCATTTTTTTTGCAGCGTTTCATTTCAACCAATTCAGCATCTAATGCTTCTAAAACGGAACGAGGGGCTTCATAAATATTATTGCTTCTACCTAAATAACATGAATCATGGTAGGTTATTTTCTTTCCTTTAAATGGACCAGAATCTTTGATGATGATTTTCCCTTGGTCTAAGAGTGTTTGAAGTAATTCTGTATGATGGATTACTTCATAATGTCCACCTAATTCTGGGTATTCGTTTTTTAATGTGTTAAAACAATGCGGACAGGCCGTAACAATTTTTTTAACCTGATATTGGTTTAGTAAATTAATATTTTGATAAGCCATCATTTGAAACATAAACTCATTCCCGGCCCTTCTAACAGGATCTCCCGTACACATTTCTTCAGAACCAAGTATGGCATAATTAATTCCAACCTTGTCTAATATTGTAGCAAAGGCTTTCGTTATTTTTTGTGCCCGTTGATCAAAACTTCCTGCACATCCAACCCAGAATAATAGTTCTGGATCTCTGCCCTGTGCTTTTTCGTCGGCCATTACTGGTATTTTCATGCCTAATTTTTTATTGTGTTCGATGCCTTCATTGTTTTTATAAAATGTTCCTTTTATTCTTTAGTCCAATTTATTCTATCATCTGGAGAAAATTTCCAAGGTGCAAAATTGTTTTCAACATTCGTAAACATGGCTGTCCATTCTGAAGGGGCACTGCTCTGTTCCATGACAAGATACCTTCGTAATTGAATGATGATATCTAAGGGATTAATACTCACCGGACAGGCTTCCACACAAGCATTGCATGTGGTACATGCCCTAAGTTCTTCTTCATTTATATAATCAAAAAGAAGTGATTTTGAATCGTCCTTAAAGCTGCCGTTTTTGTTAATATTATTCCCAATCTCTTCTGCTCTATCCCGGGTATTCATCATTATTTTTCGTGGGGATAATAATTTACCCGTTTGGTTTGCAGGGCAGGCGCTTGAGCATCGTCCACATTCTGTGCAGGTATAGGCATCTAGAATGTTTTTCCAACTTAAGTCTTGAATGTCTTTCGCTCCGAACTTAAGATGACTTGTTGAGTCTGTCTGAGCAGGAGCAAGTTCTGGTTGGAATGAATATAAAACCTCCTGTTGAACCGAAGGCATATTGTGTAACTTTCCTTGAGGTGTTAATCGAGCATAAAAGGCATTTGGGAAGGCAAGTAAAATATGAAGGTGTTTAGACCATGGCAAATAATTAAGAAAAATAAAAATACCGAGTATATGTAGCCACCAACATATTCTTTCTAAGAGAATCAATGCATGGATTGGCCATCCTGAAAAAATAACACTAACATAGGAGGAAATTAAAAATGGACCAGTTTTGTGGAGTGAGTATGGTTCTTGGTTAGCTTGTTGTAAAATAGAGTCTGCTGCATTCATCGACAGGAACAAAGACATTAATATAATTTCGATTAATAGAATCAAATTAGCATCTTTACTAGGCCATCCTTTTAACTCATTTGATTTAAATCGTAAAACGGGAAGAATGTTTCGTCTAATCAAGAAAATCAGACATACTATTATGACTGAAGCAGCTAAAAATTCAAATGAATTAATCAACAAAGGATATAGAGCTGGGATATAAGGAGCAAAAATTCGATGGCTTCCTGTTATTCCGTCAATAATAATTTCGAATATCTCTATGTTTATAATAATGAAGCCAAGGTATACGAAAAGGTGTAAAAACGCTACTGTTGGATTTTTGAACATTTTTTTTTGGCCAAAGGCTAATAGCAAAACATTTTTCCATCTTTCTGCATAATGATCATTTATTACTTCAGGTTGACCAAGAAAGATATTACGCCTAATCTGTTTTATTTTTTTTGAAAATAACGCTACAGAAACAGCAATTGATGCGAGAAATAGAATTTGTTGTAAAATTTCCATGTGGTTGAGTTACAAGTGCTAAATTACATGATGTATACCATTTAAAACAAGAGATTTATGGATAAAGAATATATACTTTCAGCCCATCTAGCTGAAATGAAGCTTACCAGAATGGCTTTTGAGATCATCGAAAATAATAGAGAAGAAAAAGTGATTTTTTTAGCAGGGATAATGAATAATGGATTAGTGGTTGCAAAGCAATTAAAACAAACCTTAGAACTTCACGCTCAAATGGAGATTAACTTGATTGAAGTTAAATTAAACAAAAAGGACCCCCTTCATTGTGAGATTAACGATTTAGATAGACTAAAGGATCAAATTGTCATTTTAGTTGACGATGTTATCAATAGTGGTAAAACCTTACTCTACGCCATGATACCGATTTTGCAAATTTTACCTAGAAAGATAGAAACATTAACCTTGGTTGAAAGGAGCTATAAAACCTTTCCTGTTCATGCCGATTATGTTGGGATTTCATTAGCCAGCACCTTACAGGATCATATTCATGTAGAGGTAAGTGATGAAAAAATAATTGGTGCTTTTCTTGATTAACATTGGATTGAGCTCAGTTGTTTTTTAGTAATAGAGTGGATGAAAGCGCAATTTACCGGTTGAGTTGAATTCTAAGGCAGGAGCAGGTATTTTCAACACATTCATCATCGAGAATACTGTTTTTAGCACTTTATTTCGGGTTTTGATTTTTGTTAAATCAATGTCAGCAGAAATATAAAACTTTCTATAGCGAGCAATATCCTCTCTATTTATGTAATTACCACTTTTATCATACCATGTATTAACATATCCACCCAACATCGATTCAGCGCCATATCCTAGGGCAAGATTGATCCAACTGGGAAAATTAGTTTTTGGAAAAAATGAATGGATGTTAATGCTTGCCCAGTAGGTTTGTCCATTGTAATCTTTCAGCATTTTTTCAATATCTCCAGTTCCAAATAGTTGATTAGCTCTATTGTTCAAATTGCCATACGATACTGGATGGTAAGAGAGTTTAATTCTAACGCGTTGTTCATTCCATAAAAGTGATTGCGACAAGTATATTCCCGTACCCGATAAATTGGCCACAACATCAGTTGGACTAAACCCCCATTTATCTGAAAAGCCATCCAGCACTTCAACTACACTAGAATAGCAAATTGAACTAAGACTCCCTATAATGGCTGCTTTTTTATCTGAAGTTCCTGCCCATCGCCATAGTTTATCGGTATGTTCACTAATGGAGTAGGTCGTCCAGATATGTCCGGCTTTATCCATTTGTTTCCATTCCCTCCAGTCATTAAATGTGTGAAATTTTGTCCTTGGATAATTAGCGTACCAAGCTCTATTTAAAGAATAAAACGAACCTCCCCAGAGGGCAACTTGTAAGCCTCCCAATATTAATTTTTTGGGAGTAGGAAATGGAGTTGTTTGATGATTAACTGAGTCTGGCAGTTCATTATCTCTAACTTGACTAAAGCCTGTTATGTTTAGGAGAAGACAAAAAAGAATAAAAAAAGATATGCGGTTTGTGTTTTTCAAAGAGGACAATTCTAATCCATTTGTAATGTAAATGCTATTCCATTTCTTATGCAAATTAACTACTTAAGTTAATTGCATTTACCTCCACCTTCATTATGTTTGTAAAAATCTTTGGTATATGGAAGAAATCATCCAAAAAAAGGTAGATCAATGGCTTAACGGATCGTTTGACGAAAATACTAAATCAATAATTAGAGAACTTCAGCATACTAATGAAAATGAACTAACTGAGTCCTTTTATAAGGAACTTGAATTTGGTACTGGCGGGCTACGAGGTATTATGGGTGTAGGAACGAATCGGGTTAATAAATATACTATTGGTATCGCTACTCAGGGTTTTGCTAATTACCTTATTCGGTTTTTCCCAAATCAGCAAGTACGGGTAGCGATTGCATATGACTGTAGAAATAATAGTCGATTCTTTGCTGAAGTAACAGCGAATGTAATGGCTGCAAATGGTATTCAAGTATACCTGTTTGAATCTCTCCGTCCAACCCCTGAACTTTCATTTACCATACGACATTTAAAATGCCAAGGTGGAGTTGTGTGTACTGCCTCCCATAATCCAAAAGAATACAACGGATATAAAGCATATTTCAGCGATGGCGGTCAATTGGTTCCGCCTCATGATATAAATGTGATGAGCGAGGTTCAGAAAATTTCATCCATCGAAGAGGTTAAATGGACAGGAGGGGAAGATAACATTCATCTCATTGGACAGGATATTGACAAGGCCTATATCAGCATGGTGAAAGGCCTAAGTGTTTACCCTGATGTAATTGAAGCTCAAAAAGAGTTGAAAATTGTATACACCCCGATTCATGGAACTGGGATAACCCTCGTTCCGGAAGTATTGAAACAGTTTGGTTTTGTGAATGTTCATCTTGTTGAAGAGCAAATCAATCCCGATGGTAATTTTCCAACAGTTATTTACCCCAACCCAGAGGAAAGTGAAGCAATGAGTCTGGGGTTAAAAAAAGCATCGGCTATTGATGCGGATATTTTGCTAGGAACAGATCCCGATGCTGATCGAGTTGGTATTGGAGTAAAGGATAATCACGGAAAATGGATACTGCTTAATGGTAATCAAACTGCTGTACTGGCCTTTAATTATATGATTGAAGCCAGGAAGAGTAAAGGTTTATCAAGGCCAAATGATATGGTTGTTAAAACAATTGTTACGACAGATATGATTGATGTTATTTCTGCTAAGAACGACATCAACTGCTATAATGTTTTGACTGGTTTCAAGTGGATTGCAGAATTAATCAAGGAAAAAGAAGACACCGAAAATTATATTATTGGAGGAGAAGAGTCATACGGATTAATGATAGGAAATCAACTTCGCGATAAAGATGCTGTGAGTGCAGTTGCGTTACTATGCGAAATGGCTGCTTATGAAAAGCAAGCAGGAAAAAGCTTGTTTTCTAAATTAATCGAACTCTACAAAGAATATGGACTGTTTCGTGAACACTTAATCTCCATTACGAAAAAGGGGCGCGATGGTCAAGAACAAATTGCAGCAATGATGCAACGGTTCAGACTAAATCCTCCCAAAACACTCGGTGGAGTAGAAGTAGTGGGTATATATGATTATGAAAAGCAAGAAGCAAAAGATTTAAAGTCCGGACAGATTTCTGTTATTGAATTGCCTCAAAGCAATGTACTTCAATTCATCTTGGTTGATGGAAGTAAGATTAGTTGTAGACCATCTGGAACAGAGCCTAAAATTAAGTTTTATTTCAGCGTACAAATGCCGTTAAATACAATTGAAGAATTTGATGCTAACTTTGATGCCTTGGGCATGCATATTGATAAAATCATTAAAGAGCTCAATCCATAATATCAATACCCTATAATTTATAAAATTCTACCGGAGGTTTTAATTACATGCGTGCTAAATCAGATACATATTTGCACAAAGGAATGAGGCAAAAAATGGTAGATGGAATTCGTGAAAGAGGAATCACGGATGAACAGGTTTTAACAGCCTTATTAAATGTTCCTCGCCACTTTTTCCTTGATTCTGCTTTTGAAAAACAGGCGTATGAAGAAAGGGCGTTTTTAATTGGTGAAGATCAAACCATTTCTCATCCTTATACTGTTGCCTACCAGTCGCAACTCCTCCAGGTTAAACCGTTTGATAAAATACTTGAAGTTGGAACAGGAAGTGCCTATCAAGCCTGTATATTGGGCGAACTCAAAGCCAAAATATTTACCATCGAACGTCAAAAGAAATTATTTGATGCCAATAAATCATTTGAATACTTAAAGTCCTTTCCATTTATTCGTACGTTTTATGGCGATGGCTTTGAGGGACTTCCAACCTATGCTCCATTCGACAAGATTTTAATCACGGCAGCAGCACCATTCGTCCCAGATAAGCTATTGAATCAGATGAAACCAGGATCTGTTATGGTTCTTCCGTTGAATGAAGGTGAAAATCAACGCATGATTCGCTTAACCAAAACTGCTGATGGTAGTCTCATTGAAGAGCGATTTGAGGAATTTTCATTTGTTCCCATGTTGATTGGGAAAAAAGAGTAATTCTTTTTCTAAATGCTAGACTTATTGCATTTGTGAACCTTCTTGCATAGAATCCATACCTGTTTTCACGTTTTTGCGTTTAAATAAACTGGCATCAATCTTTCCAAACCGGTAATTGAAGTTCAGCCTTAATACTTGCCAATCTCTTCTCCGTTAGTTGGTTTGAGTGAAGAAGGATGCTTCTGAATAGGACCCATATATTTTTGTTTTAAGCACATCACTCATACTCAGTGTTAATGAACCTCTTTTTTCTTTCAAGAAATCCTTTTTTAAAGCAAATTCTAAACCATAGTTAGGATTGATATATCCTTGAGCAGAGGTTTGAACGAAGCCGCCCCAGCCGCCACCACCGCCCATGCCGCCACGGCCACCACCTCCACCACCACCTCCACCACTTTGAGGTAGGATAGATTTGCTTCGGTAATCATAGGCTAATTGTAGTGTGAATTTAGATGGGAGTTTGATGTTCGCATTTACTTTCGCAAAGAAACTCCAGATAGAATTATTAATACTTGTATTATCTGAAGTACTACTAATGCTAGAGTTATAGACATTAAGATTTGAGGTTAATTCTAACCATTTCGTTACTGGATTTTTAGCAGTAAATTCCGCACCATACGATTTACTGTTATTCGCGTTGATAAATGTGTTGATCAATACATCTTTGCCTGCAATAGCACTCGCTTCTTTTACTTGATTTCTGGTAATCAAGTCGTTTGTTATTTTATAATAAGCTGAAACCAAAATGCTATTTCCTTTCTTCAGGGTTTTTTGATAGTTCATTTCGATTGAGTTGGTAAACTCTGGTTTCAATGCAGGATTACCCCTGCTGATATTTAGAGAGTCTGAATAATCAAGGAAGGGAAGTATCTGGAAAAAATTAGGGCGTTGGATTTTGCGAGCAATACTGAATTGAAGGTCTTGTGTTTTGTCTATTTGTCGAGTAAGGTTTATACTTGGGAATAAACTGATTGGGTAGTCGTTTCCAAAACTAGCTCCGTTTGTAATGAGTGTTCCCGTATACTTTGAACTTTCTGCCCGTAATCCTAGCTGATAGCTTGTTTTAGTACCTATCACATTTCCGTATGTTGCATAAGCAGCAAACACTCGGTCATCGTATTTGTAATTTGCATTAAGCGATGGAATTGGTTCGTCGTATAAGTAATTAAGATTTTTACTTTCAAATTTGCGAAGAGCTGCTCTCAATCCAAGTTCTAGTTTGGATTTTTCACTAAGTGGATTAACATAGTCTGTTTGTATGGTGTAGAAATCATTTCCGCCTTTTCCTTCTTGTTTTTGAGCAATCAAGTTGCCTTTGGGCGTATTGGTCATGTCGAAATATTGGGTGTTAAATCCCCCATTACTGCTATTCCTACTGCGATTGAAATTTACATCAGCAGTTAATTCCATGCCTTTTTTTCTGAATAGGTGTTTATAGCCTAATGCAGATCCTAGATTTTCAAATTGAAAACTACTGCTGGTTGTTCTATTTGAAAGTGTTGATTCGATATTGTTTGTATACAATGTATCCGTCTGAATATTAAGTATATCTGAGTTGTCAAATTTACCTTTAACGTAATTCTCTGATATGGTTAACGTGTTTCGGTTATTTATGAAATAATCAAATCCAATCCGATTGAATGTAAAAAATCCTTGACTTAATGGATTATTATTTTGCACGTATTTAATGGATGGGGTAGATATAAATTCTTCACGTGTTGAACTGCCTGTTCCAATGGATTTTCGTTGATTGAACATTGAGCTGACAAAGAAATTAATCTTTTCTTGTTTAACATTCAAGTCTCCTCCAAAATTTGGTCTAGCTCTAGAGTCTATACCTGCTCTAAGGTTTCCATTGTAGCCGGCCTTTCGATTTTTCTTTAAAATGATATTTATGATTCCAGACATACCTCCAGATGCATCAAACTTAGCTGAAGGATTGGTGATCAATTCTACACTTTCAATGGCATCTGATGGTATTTGGTCTAGTGTAAGGGTTGTAGGTCGGCCATCAACAAATATAGTAGGGGAGGCATTCCTAAGCGATACATTTCCATCTATATCAACATCTACCCCAGGTATATTTTTCATTAATTCTGTGGCTGTTTGCCCTGTAGAAATTAGATTTTTTTCAATGTTAAAAATCTTACGATCTACGCCCATTTGCATGAACGGTTTAGAACCAACTACTTTAACCTCTTCAAGTTGCTTTTCATCCAGTGTTAATTTCAAATTTCCAAGATCAACATCAATGTTATTGACCATCTTACTGAAATCGCCTCCACTCATATTCAGGTCAAATTTAACTGGTTGTTCCAATGTTAAATAGCCAATGGCAGTTACCTTAAGTTTAAATTGTGCCATGACAGGCAAATTCTCTAAACTAAAATCACCATTGGATTTAGTGAGTTGACCAGAAATAATGAAATCTTTCTTTTTTTTAGTAGCGCTATCAAATTTATTTTGAATCAGTTGAACCGATGATGCTTCTACAGCCTTATTTGTTCGAGAATCAACAATTCGACCATAAAATCTACCCATGTTTAGGTTTTGGGGATTCATCGCCGGTCTGTTTCCTCCAGAAGGTATTTGTGAAAATGAGCATAGACTTATCAATAAATATGAAAATAAGAGAAGTGATTTGTGCATGAAAATCTTTTTAATTGGATATTTTATTGTGTTATAACTTTCGTAGAGTGGGTATAATAAACGATAGAAAGGAGTTGTAGGGGGTTGAAAAACAGAAAACCTGAAAATAGTATTCCATTTTTTACTGCATTATAAGGGTTAATATGACTTGAAATATTCCAATAATTAGTCCTAAGACACCACCAATAACCTCAACAAACCTAAATTCTTTAGACATGATTTGATTTAGAATCATTTCCATCTTGTCGCTCGAAAATCCATATACTTTTTCGGTTACTATTTTCTGTAAGTCTAATTGCGACTCGATGTTTTTCATATAGGATTTAATCAAATCAGGGAACATAGACTCTAGTTCTTTTAAAAAGACTCCTTTGAGTTGCCCAATTGTAGTTTCTCCAATAAACATTGAAATAATGGGGAATGCCTCACTGAGCCGTGTCCTTAGAAAATCATCGATTCTACCTTCCACGAGTGGAAGCAATTTTTTAATGTTTTCCGGATTGGTGATTTTTTCTTCAATTTCAGAAAATGAAATAAGCTCCGTACTGACCAAAATACCCAGTTTTTCAGCAAATTGACGTTGTCTTTTGGGGAAAATACCCTGAAATGTAATGCCTAGTATTTTTTTAGGCTCTTTTGGGTGAAAAAGCATTTTTATGGCTATCCAGTTGGTGAACCAACCTATAAAAGCTGAAATAATTGGTATTAGAAAAATCCAAGAATTCATTTAAATTATTTGTGCAAAGTTACACTAATCAAAATTGTTCATAAAATCGATTTTGAAGGAGTTGAGATTTCATGTAAATTCGCATTCTGTTATTTATGGAGGTTGTAGCTCAGTAGGTTAGAGCATCTGATTGTGGTTCAGAAGGTCGTGGGTTCGAGACCCATCATCCTCCCTCTTTCTCCACGTGTAATTCTTAACATTATTTTGGGTTCAATGTATTATGATGTAATTTTTGCACTCCGCAAAAACTATTACATTTGAATATGTCATCAAAAATCGTACAGTTTATGTTCAGTAAAAGATCATTACCTATTGTGCTGTTGTTTTTAGTAACTGGATTTTTAATAGCATTCAATTCATCAGGATTTGGAAATCCGCCAGATAAATTTAAACTCATTTTTACCCAAGTGGCTGAAATGTTAGAGCAAGCTCATTATAATCCCAAAAAGATTGATGATAATTTTTCTAAGCAAATATTTAAGAAATACTTAGAATCATTGGACCCCGACAAGAATATTTTCCTTGCAACGGATATAAAGGAATTAAAAAAATATGAGCTATCTATTGATGACGAATTACATGGTTCGGATTTTCAGTTTTTTTATGCTTCAGAACAAATCTTTTCAAAGAGGGTGAAGCAATTATCGGAGATATATCCTGAATTATTAAAAAAGCCATTCAAATTTGATGTTGATGAATCTATAATTACGGATGCTGATAAATTAGATTTTCCTAAAAATGATAATGCCCGGGTTGATGTATGGCGCAAAAGATTAAAATACTTAACACTAGAACGTTATTCCGATTTAATTGATCAACGTAATCTACTCTCCAAAACAGATAGTGCATATAAATCTGACGATTTATTGGAGGCAGAATCAAGGAAAAAAGTTAGTTCTATTATCTTAAGGAATTTTGATAGACTTCTGAATAAAATTAAACCAGATGATCGTTTTGAGATTTTAGTTAATGTGATTACCAATACAATGGATCCACATACTACATTCTTTCCCCCCATTGAGAAAAGATCTTTCGACGAACAAATGAGTGGCCGTTTTTATGGAATTGGAGCTTCTTTAAAATCAGATGAAGGTGCTATTCGAATTGCTACGTTAGTGGCAGGACTTCCAGCATGGAAATCTCAACAATTGGTAGTGGGTGATCAAGTCTTAAAAGTTGCACAAGGCAATGCTGAGCCAGTAGATCTTACCGGTTTTGAAACGACAGAAGCAGTTAAGTTGATTCGTGGCAAGAAAGGTACTGAAGTACGTTTAACTATAAAGAAAGCCGATGGCTCGATTACGATAGTCTCTATGATTCGCGATGAGGTTATATTGGATGAAACATACGCAAAAAGTGCCGTTGTAAAAGAAGGTGACAAAAAAATTGGATATATCTTTCTACCTGAATTTTATGCTGATTGGGAAAGTCCCAACGGCCGCCGTTCTGCACAAGATGTTGCAAAGGAAATCATTAAACTAAAAGAACAAAATGTAGATGGCATTATTATGGATCTTCGTAACAATGGTGGAGGGTCTTTATATGATGTAGTTCAAATTGCAGGTTATTTTATTCCTGAAGGACCCATTGTACAAGTTAAAGACAGGGAAGGCAATCCTACCGTGTTAAGAGATCGCGACCGCACAGTGATGTATGAAGGACCTTTGGCAATTATGGTAAATGAGTTCTCTGCTTCTGCTTCTGAAATATTTGCAGCAGCTATGCAAGATTATGGCAGGGGTATTGTCATTGGAAGTACATCAACTTATGGGAAAGGGACTGTTCAACGGAACATTGCGCTAGAGCCAGAAACGGGATCTTTATTAAATAAAGAAAAGTTTGAGCTAGGAACTATTAAACTAACGCTTCAAAAGTTTTACCGCATCAATGGCGGATCAACTCAATTGAAAGGCGTTACTCCAACTATTATTCTTCCTGATCAATATGAAAGTTTAAAATATAGAGAAATAGATAATCCAGATGCCATGCCATGGGATGAAATTCAGAAAGCATTTTATGTTAAAACAACCCCTGTATATGATCTTGATCAGCTAAAAAACAAAAGTGGTGAACGCGTTAAAGCCAATTCTTCCTTTACTGCAATTCATGACATTTCAGATCTTATCGAAAAAACAAATGATAAAGAATATTCATTACAGCTGACTAAATACAGAGAAGATCAAAAAAATATTCGGGATGCATTTAAACGAATTGAAGAAATGAACAATTCACAAAAAAATCTTGAAGTTGCTATGCTGACTGAAGATGAAAAAAAGTTGATGTCAGATAACGATAAACTTGAAAGAAGGAAACAGTGGATTAATGCACTTTCAAAAGATGTCTATATCAATGAAACATGTCAGATCATAGAAGATATGATTAAACAAGGGTTTTTGGTAAGCGCTAATTAATCTCTAGATCTCAACACCATACTTGTTCTTAAGAACTTCTTTATGGTGTAGCCAATGGCCTATAATGATATGACCTATCGACGAGACTGAAATTTCATCTCCCATATCGGTTTTGCCTTTACGATTGAGCCAGTCTTCTTCGAAGCTGTTAAATAATAAAATGCTTCCATTTCGGGCATTCATAAACTCATCTTGTAGCTGACGTATACTATAATGGTTTTGAGAAGCTTTTGCGTACTCATTTTCATCAAAACTAATAATGGCTGAAGTGGGATTTCTTGCAATGGATAATGCCCTGAAAGCAAATATTAACTCAGCATCAATGGCATGGCGAAGTAGGGTACTAATGTTCCATTTTCCTTCCTGATATCTATAATTCAAATCTACATTAGATAAACTTGATAAATCATTCTGAAGGTCAACTAATGACGATGTAAGCAAATGTTTAATTCCTCCAGGTTCAACCAGTGAGACGTATCGATTAAAAAACGGAGGATGAGCAATGTTAGAATTAGCCATGGACTATTTTTTTACCACCTTACGCTTTTTGATCTCTGATGTGTTTTCCCGCTTACGTTCCCCTTTAATCGTACTGGCTAATTTCAATGCTTCATAGGCATTTGCAATTCCACCAGAAACGGAGATATCCGATAAGAGAATATTGCGATTTACATCGCCTTGTTTGATTTGTATTGAAGAATCAATTTTGATGGCTGATTTTTCAATAATATTCTTTACTTGAGGGGCTGAAAGTTCTGGATAATAAGATAAAATTAATGAGGCAATACCTGATACAACAGGGGCCGCCATACTTGTTCCATCCATACTGCCATACACATTACCTCCAGGAAGAGTAGAATATATGTCAACTCCTGGTGCAAATACGGAAACTTCTCTTTTGCCATAGTTCGAAAAAGATGCTTTAAGTTCAGCTAATGTAGGGCCACTTGCTCCTACATTTATCCAATTGGAAGCTATTTGTAAGGTATCATTGTTGATGTTTTTTGAAGGAAAATTATCCTCTATGTCAATGTTTTTGTCATCATTTCCAGCTGCGTGAATGAGTAATACACCTTTTGATTCTGCATATTTTACCGCTTCATCCACCCATTTTTTTTCAGGAGAAAATCCTTTTCCAAAACTCATATTTATTACCCATGCCCCATTGTCTACTGCATAGTGAATGGCATTAGCTATATCTTTATCATGTTCATCTCCATCAGGCACTGCCCTAATCATCATAATTTCTACATTGTTAGCAATACCTGCAATGCCAATTTTATTGTTTCGATCGGCTGCAATGATTCCAGAAACATGTGTGCCATGTTCTGATCCAGTTGCCATCACATCATTGTTGCCATAGTAGCGATCATTCATATCGTCATAGTTGTCTTGAACAACAGCGCCGCGATAATCAATTGGTTCATTTTCGACGGCAAGCATTTTTGTTTTTTCCTGTTCATAGAAGTCGAACAATTCTTTTAATACAAAGCTATTGGGTTGATCCATTTGTCTAGTTTGTTGAAAAAAGCCCAACATGGTTTTTTTAGATTTTATTTCAATTGCACTGACTGCTTTGAAATTTTCTAATTCATCTCCTGTATAGGTATTTCTCCCCAAGGATAGTTTAACAATGCTATCAGCGATAGGTATCTTCGTAACTAAATCTTTTAAAATCATAACATATAGAGAGGCTTCTTTGGCTTGTATTTCAAGAATTTCTTTTGCTTTTTTGAAGTTTTTAAATGCAAAAAGTTGCTCGTTACTTAACGAATTTTCTTCGATGGATTGATTTTCGAATAGTTTTTTAAATTTATAATAAACCCTTGCTCCTTCATAACTATCTTTTGTTACATTTTTCCCATCTCTACCACCAATGAAATTCCATCCATATACATCATCAACATATCCATTGTGGTCATCATCAATTCGATTTCCCGGAATCTCATTTTTGTTTTTCCATAATATGGATTTAAGGTCTTCATGTAGGGTATCAACTCCAGAATCTATTACCGCTACAATGATTTTTCGTTTCGGTTTTAGTGTAGTTAAAATAGTGGCATAGGCTTTCTCTACACTTGTACCATAAGTGGCGGATATGTTGAAATCACTCAGCTGCCAATCTCGTTTAGTAGAGAACGTATCTTTTTGTGCGAATGATGTGTAGTGTATTAAAATTAGAAATGCTAGTACAATACTAAAAACTACTTTTTTCATTTTATTTATTGAATATGTAAGGTAACTTTTTTTCAAAATTGAGTTCTACGTGAACATATCATTTAAGAAAATTTTACAACTTGAAATTAATACCCTGTGCTAGTGGTAGTGTGTTACTGTAATTGATGGTGACCGATTGTCTCCTCATATACGCTTTCCAAGAATCACTTCCGCTTTCTCTTCCACCACCAGTTTCTTTTTCACCACCAAATGCCCCTCCAATCTCGGCACCGCTTGTTCCAATGTTTACATTGGCTATGCCGCAATCACTACCATTGGCTGAAAGAAAGGATTCTGCGTTTCTAAGGTTTAATGTCATGATTGAAGATGATAGTCCTTGGGGCACATTGTTTTGTATAAAAACCGCCTCTTCAAGGGTGCTATATTTCATTAAATAGAGAATGGGAGCGAAGGTTTCTTTTTTAGCAATTTCTATAGAGGAGTGAACCTCTGCTATGCATGGTTTTACATAACAATTGCTTTCAAACGCAGGACCTTCAAGTATTCCACCATCGATGATAAATGTTCCACCTTGCTCAGTGATGGCTTGTATAGTATGTAAGTATTGATCAACGGCGGCTTTATCAATTAGTGGACCCATGTGATTAGATTGCAATAGGGGATTGCCAATTTTAATTTGTGCATACGCATGAACTAATTGTGCCTTAAATTTTTCATAGATACTCTCATGTATGATCAATCTTCTTGTTGTTGTACAACGTTGCCCCGCTGTTCCTACCGCCCCAAATACGGCTGCATTAAGTGAGATAGTTAAATCTGCATCTTCTGTAATGATAATAGCATTATTACCGCCAAGCTCTAATAATGATTTTCCAAACCTCGAGGCTACGGCTACGCCTACAGATCGACCCATATTCGTTGATCCTGTTGCAGAGACTAGTGCGATTCGCGTATCATGTGCCATCAATTCACCAATCTGTCTGTCACCATTTACAAGGGAAATAACTCCTTCAGGAATGTTATTTTCTTTTAGGACATCTTTTATGATCTCTTGACAAGCAATGGCTGTTAAGGGTGTTTTTTCAGAGGGCTTCCAGATGCATACATTTCCACAAACCAACGCAATCATGGCATTCCAGCTCCAGACAGCCACTGGAAAATTAAAGGCAGTGATAATTCCAACTACTCCCAGCGGATGCCATTGTTCATACATCCTATGTCCTGGTCGCTCACTTTGTGTAGTCATACCGTAAAGTTGACGTGATAACCCTGTTGCAAAATCACATATGTCAATCATCTCTTGCACTTCACCAAGACCTTCTTGCAAGCTCTTCCCCATTTCATAACTAACGAGTTGTCCTAAACTTGATTTTTTACTACGCAGCGTATTACCAATTTGCCTTACAATATCACCACGTTTAGCAGCTGGCCAATTTCTCCAACTTGAGAATGCAATCAATGAAGCCTCAACGACTTCATTATATTCTTTTGCAGAGGTTGTATTGATGGATCCAATTAGTTTTCCATCTACAGGTGAATAGGATGATAATGTTTCCTTCTCGCCTTCAAGCCATGTTAATCCAGTAGAGGTTCCTTTATGTTGGCTTGTGATGTGTAAGTCAGTTAAAATTTCAGACAAAATCATGGTTGCGTATTTTTGTTTTTATTTAAAATTGACATTAATCCCATTGAAATTGGACCAAAAATAATGAGGAGAAGCGTTTGTAGGGACCAAATCAGCCATCCAAAAGCTAGTCCTACAACTTGGTTGATCCCATAAAACCCAAGGGTTTTTTGTACAGCTAATTGATAGGCTCCAATTCCACCTTGTGTTACAATCATGGCAAAACTACCAAAGGTTAAGATGGTAATTGATGGTATCCATCCTAAGTCAGTAAGTTCACTCAACGCCATAAATCCTATCTTGATGCTCGATAAATATAGGAACCAAATCATAAATGTATATAAGAAGAACAACGGCTTATTTTTTAGGTGCCTTATGCTCATAAGTCCTTCTGTAGCTCCTATAACGAGCGTTTTGATTTTTGAAATTCGTTTTTGAGAAGCCATTTTCTTGAATAACCATCCAATTAGAAAGAGTAAAACGAATATCGATATACTATAAATAGTGAGTTGGTGAACATCAATTGATATCTTTTGAACGAATTTTGTCCATAACTCTTTGGCATATTCTCCTACAACATGAAACTGAGATGCGATAGTAAGACTGATAACGAGAACTAGGCAAATAACGTCAACAATTCTTTCTGCAACCATCGTTCCAATTAATTGATTTACAGGAATTTTTTCATACTTACCTAACATACTACATTTCATCAATTCACCTAATCGAGGAAACAAGAGATTAAAGAAGAAACCAATGATTACAGCAAAAAATACATTGCTATTTTTAGGGATATAGGAGAGTGGGGCGATCAGCATTTTCCAGCGAAGGGCTCTTATATAATGGCTTAAGACAACAATCGCCATACAGGGTAGAACAATCAGGGGGTTGGATGTATAAATCAAGTTTTTAACGGCATAGATCTCCGTTGATGTTAAGGATCGGGTTGTTATCCAAAGAAGAAAAACACCTAAAGACAGGAACAATATAAATTTTATAATACTAGAAATATTGCCTTTTAACATAGGTATTTAAATGGGTTTCATGGGTAAAGTTAGCCAAAATGGAATTTTATGGAAGTCTGTTTTTCAATGATTTATGCAAAGGTACCCATATTAAGCATGTACAATAACAGGGCAATTCAGTTAAAATTCCTTATTTTTGCACACTTTCATTGCTTTTTTAACACAACAAAATGGTCACAAAGAAAAGAATTCTCTTTATAGCCAACGAAATGTCTCCGTATCTAGAACTCACTGAGTTCTCGGAGCTTGTCAACAGGCTGGCCATTAAAGCAAACGATACCGGTTTTGAGGTAAGGTGCATTATGCCTCGATTTGGTACAATAAATGAAAGACGTCACAGATTACATGAAGTAGTTCGACTATCAGGTATTAATATTACCATCGAAAATGATGACTACCCACTACAAATAAAAGTAGCTTCTCTTCCAAATGCAAGATTACAAGTCTATTTTTTAGATAACGAAGACATGTTCAAGCGTAAATATGTCTTTCAGGATGAAAATGAAAAGTGGTACGATGATAATGGGATTCGATCAATTTTCTTTTGCAAAGGCGCTCTTGAAACAGTTAAAAAATTTGGTTGGCCTCCTGATATTATTCACTGCAGTGGGTGGATGACAGGATTAATCCCTTTGTTTTTAAAGACAGCCTACAAGAAGGAGCCTGTTTTTAGCAACAGTAAAATTTTATATACCATAGGTCAGAATACATTTGAAGAATCTCTTGGTGCCGATTTTAATAAATTAGCACTCATAAACGCAGGTATTAAGGATAAAGATCTTGAGCCATATTCAGGTTCTACTAATTTTTCTATTTTCAAAGGGGCCGCTACATATGCTGATGCCATTTCATTTGGTGACAGTGAAGTGGATAAAAAATTGCTAGATGCATTTTCAAAGCCAAAAGGAAAGAAAGTTATTTCGTATAATCCTGACTCCGATTTAACAGAGTATTTACAATTGTATAACGACCTTGCAATCAAGTAACTGAATTGCCAAAACGCATAAAAAATCGTACGTGAGTCATTGTAAATTTCTGAATATCTTTTTCCTCTTTATTGTTGTTTCATTTTTCTCTTTTTGTACTAAAATCAAGAGTACTGATATCGGGGCAGACTTAATCCCAGAGATTGACAATATAAATACATTTGATACCAGCATAGAGGTTGTTGCGAACAATAGCATTAGTCCAGATTCTCTTCTTCCTAGATTAAGTAGAGATCAAATAGGGGATGTAGGTCAATTTATGTTGGGCTATGTTTCCAATAATCCTCAGTTCGGGAAAACCATAGCTTCTATTTTCCTTGAATTGAAACCTACTAGTTATCCGTACAGATTTGAAAACGTTCCAGATAGCTTGTATTTAGACTCTGTTGTACTTTGCTTAAAGTATCGGTTCTCATTCGGTGATACCAATGCCTTACAATCGGTTACTGTTCAGAAAATCACTGAAACGTTGAAACCGGATTCAGCCTATCAAACCAACAAAATTGTTGCTTATTCACAAGTGATAGGAACAAAACAATTTGTACCCGCATCCTTAAATGATTCAGTGATTTCAACGAGAGAAAGAACAAGTAATCAGTTGAGAATCAGATTGAATAATGATTTTGGAAATGAACTTCTTAAAATCGATACAGCTGGATTAAGTCCTTACAAAAATGATTCCTTATTCCGAAATTATTTTAAAGGGTTTGCGATTGTACCAGAAACTGGGGGTAGTGGTTCAGCTGCAAATGGTTTAATGAGTTTCTCCATCAGTGATACAGCAACTTACTTGCGTTTTTATTACCGGTATACTAAAAATGGTAGGCAAGATACTTCAGCAAAGAGTTTTAAGTTCAACAGCTTAGGAGCTTTGTCAGCTAGCGTAAATCATATTGAACGCAACTACTCAGGTAGCGAAGTGAGTCAACATCTAGGTGGAAAACCAGGTGGTGATAGCCTTGTTTATATTCAAGCAGCCCCAGGTACATATAGTCTGCTACGCATACCAGGGTTGAATGAGTTTAAGTCTAAAAAAGGGAATGTTATGATCCATTTAGCTCAATTGAGCATGGATGAAGCTCAAACACCAGGTTCTCAATCGAACATGTTTTATGCACCCTTGTACATGTATCCAGAGATTTATGACACTACACTGAATTCATTTTATCCATTTTTTGATGATGCTTTTGTCAATGGTAACTACGACAATACAGCATTTGGTGGATTCAGGAAATACAATCTTGATAATACTAAACTCGTCGCTCACTACGATATGAACCTAACTCGTCATGTCCAAAGCATTATAACTAGGAATTTGCCCAATATGCCTATCAAGATTTCTGCACCAAAATTAGTACGGTATGATGATCTTTACCTAACCTTTACACAAAATAATTTGGCTACGGGTAATGTCGTCCTTGGTGGAGGCAACCATTCCTCTAAAAAAATGAAATTGCGTATTGTCTACTCAAAACTTTGATTTTTAATATCTTTACAGCATAAACAAACTATATGCCTTATCTATTTACATCAGAAAGTGTTTCAGAAGGACATCCGGATAAAGTAGCAGATCAAATTTCAGACGCATTAATCGACAACTTCTTGGCTTTTGACCCAATGGCAAAAGTGGCTTGTGAAACCTTAGTTACTACAGGACTAGTTGTATTGGCTGGAGAAGTTAAAGCTAATTGCACACTGGATGTTCAAAAAATTGCCCGTGATGTGATTTCAAAAATTGGTTATACCAAAAGTGAATACATGTTCGAGGCAAATTCATGTGGTATTTTATCTGCTATCCATGAACAATCAGCCGATATAAATCGTGGTGTAGAGAGAAAGAAGAAAGAAGACCAAGGTGCAGGTGATCAAGGGATGATGTTCGGTTATGCAACCAATGAAACTGAAAATCTTATGCCTCTGGCATTAGATTTAGCACATAAGATTCTTATCGAATTAGCCGATATCAGAAGAGAGAAAAAATCAAAAATGCCTTATTTAAGGCCAGACGCTAAGAGTCAAGTAACTATCGAGTATGATGATAACGACAGACCAACTCGAATAGATGCTATTGTTGTATCAACACAACATGATGAATTTAATAAGAATGATCAAAAAATGCTTGATCAGATTAAAAAGGACATTATCAACATCGTTATTCCAAGAGTGAAAGCGAAAAGCAAAAAGGACGTTCAGAAACTTTTCAATACTGATATTAAGTATCATATTAATCCAACCGGAAAATTTGTGATAGGCGGACCACACGGAGATACAGGATTAACTGGTCGCAAAATAATCGTAGATACCTACGGTGGTAAAGGAGCTCATGGTGGTGGAGCATTTAGCGGAAAAGATCCATCAAAAGTAGATAGAAGTGCTGCATACGCGGCTCGCCATATCGCTAAAAATATGGTTGCGGCTGGTGTTGCTGATGAAATCCTAGTACAAGTTTCCTATGCAATCGGTGTAGCAAAACCAATGGGAATTTTCGTTGATACCTATGGTACGTCAAAAGTATCTTTGACAGATGGTGAAATTGCTTCAAGAGTTGAAAAACTTTTCGACATGAGACCTTATGCCATTGAAACTAGATTGAAATTGCGCAATCCAATTTATCAAGAGACAGCAGCATACGGACATATGGGTCGTAAAAACGAAATTGTGAAGAAGTCGTTTGATATCCCCGGTGGCGGTAAGAAAGTAGTTGAAGTGGAACTTTTCACTTGGGAAAAATTAGACTTTGTAGACAAAGTAAAATCAGCATTTAAAATCAAATAATTTTTCACATAATTATATCAGAAACCCTCAATTAACCGAGGGTTTCTTTTTTTAATCTTATCATGAAAAATCAATTAAACAACTGGACAATACTTCAAGAAAAAATTCAGTACGACAATCCATGGATTAAGGTTACTGAATATGATGTACTCACGCCAGGAGGATCAAAAGGGATTTATGGTAAAGTTCATTTTAAGAATATAGCCATTGGAGTTATACCAGTAGACAATCAAGGAAATATTTATTTAATAGGGCAGTATAGATTTCCAATTGATAACTATTCAATTGAAATTCCTGAAGGGGGTGGACCATTAGGAATTGATCCGTTAGAAAGTGCCATCCGTGAATTAAAAGAGGAAACTGGATTGACGGCTAATTCTTGGGAAAAAATTCTTGAAATGCATTTGTCTAATTCCGTTTCTGATGAATTATCAATAGTGTATCTTGCAAGAGATCTTATGATAGGTGAGGCTGAACCGGAAGAAACTGAAAAGCTAGATATCATCAAAATGCCATTTGCCGAAGCATATCAAAGGGTCCTGAATTTTGAAATTACAGATTCCATCACGGTGGCTTCAATTTTGAAAATGAAAATTATGTTTTTAGAAACCGAAACAAAATAAATGTCTAGATCAACAAATATAATCGGCCGTCAACCAGTTCTTGAAGCGTTAAGAGATGGAAAGCAATTGGAACGAATTTTTATTCAAAAAAATATTGGTGGAGAAGGTATAGATGAAATAAAAGTATTGGCACAGAAATTGCAAGTACCTATAAACGCTGTTCCAATTGAAAAACTTCATTCTCTTACAAGAGCTAACCACCAAGGGGTAATTGCTATTAATAGCATAATTGATTATTATGACCTACAAGAATCTATTGACCTCATTGTTCAAAATGGGTCTATTCCTCTCTTTGTAATGCTTGATGGAATAACCGATGTAAGAAATATTGGCGCTATTGCAAGAACTGCTATATGCTGTGGTGCACAAATTATGATTATCCCAGATAAAGGCATTGGCGCCTTAAATGAAGAGGCTGTAAAATCATCTGCAGGGGCTCTTCAAAAAATAATAGTATGCAGAGTAGGTAGTTTGTTAAAGGCTATTGATACACTTCACCTTAATGGAGTATCTGTTTTTACAGCTGAAATGAAATCTGAAAAAATGGTATTTGAGCTAGATTATACCGTTCCTTGTTGTATAATTATGGGGAGTGAAGATAAAGGAATACAGCCCTATTTGTCAAAATCAGCCGACACTCGTTTTACGATTCCGATGCAAGGAAAATTTGATTCATTCAATGTGGGTATCGCCACGGGGATCATATTATTCGAAGCAAATAAACAGCGTATGTTTCCAGCCTCTGAACATAAATAGTAGATTGTATGGAATTTCGCTTAGCCCTAGATCCTCTACAAATCAATCCTAAAATAAAGATTACGGATCGTATTATGCTGATGGGATCTTGTTTTACAGAACACATGACGGCAAAACTTAATCAAGTTAAGTTCAACACACTACAAAACCCTAATGGAATTCTATTTAATCCCACTAGTATAGCTAAAGCACTTACGTATTATATCGAATCTAGCTACATAGATGATTCTTCTCTTTTTGAAATGAACTCGTTATGGAATCATTGGGATTTCCACTCGTCATTAAGTCAACCTGCTTCGTCACATGCCGTTGAAAAAATAAATCAACATATTCATGTAGGCCATCACTTTCTTAAGGAAGCAAATTGGTTGATCATTACATTTGGTTCAGCCTTTGTTTATCAATTAAAAAATGGAGAAATTGTTGCAAATTGTCATAAAGCCCCAGCTGAATTATTTACCAAGAAAATGCTTTCGATTGATGATGTTGTCAATTCATATACATCGTTAATTAAACAGATTCGCATCTTTAATCCAGGACTTAATATCATGTTTACCGTCAGTCCGGTAAGACACTTAAAAGAAGGGTTTGTCGAAAATAATCGTAGTAAATCAGTACTACTGCTTGCTATTGAAAAAATTGTTTCATCCATTAGTAATTGCTTTTATTTCCCTTCATATGAATTAATTATTGATGATTTGAGGGACTATCGGTTTTATGCAGAAGACATGGTGCATCCTAATTATTTGGCCACAAATTATGTTTGGGAAAAATTTAGTTCAGCTTGTATTGATGGAAAAAGTCGTGAAATTTTCAAAGACATAGAGCAAATTAACAATGCCCTTCGGCATCGGCCACTTCATCCAGATTCAACTGAACACAAACTATTCAGGGAAAAAACGTATTCTGTGATTAAGTCGTTGTCGGATAGGTTGCCCAACATCAATTGGGATGTCGAACTTCAATTTTTCAAAGATTCTGATCAATTATAATGTTTATCTTTAAGTGACAACAATAGTTATGAAATACGTACTATTCATATTATTTCTTTTATTGAATACAGCAATTCTATTTGTCCTGGGTAGTAGAACTGTACTCCCTCTTCCATTAGGTAAATTTTTAAGTGTTCAAGAAGGTGTTTGGCAAAATGCGGAACCGGCAAATATTGATTTTAATGCAAATATTAAACTTCAAGGAATACAAGGTAAAGCTGATGTTTACTTTGATGAACGCTTAGTGCCTCACATTTTTGCAGAACAGGAAAATGACGCTTATTTCATTCAGGGATTTATCCATGCTAAATTTAGGTTATGGCAAATGGAGTTTCAGACGCATGCTGCAGCAGGTAGGATAAGTGAAATTGTTGGCGATAAGGCGATCAATTTTGATAAAACACAAAGACGAATCGGAATGGTATTTGCTGCTGAAAATGCACTTGCCGAAATGGAGAAAGATCCAGTTTCAAAAAGTGCCATTGATGCATATACTGCAGGTATTAATTCCTATATAGATCGCTTACATAGCAGTCAACTACCAATTGAATATAAACTACTTGGTTATGAACCTGAACATTGGACAAATTTAAAAACAGCGTTGTTCACCAAGCAGATGACCAATAATTTAGCTGGCTATGATCGAGATTTTGAATTCACCAATGCCCTAAAAGTTCTTGGTGAAGAGAATTTCAAGATCTTATATTCAGATCTTCCAGATTCTCTTTATCCAGTAATACCCAAGGGCACGGTTTATGCTGCACAAAATGAGCCCTTAACTCCTCCAGCCACTGCTGACTCTTTGTATTATAAAAGAAAGGACACAATCCATTTGGCAGAAGAATTTAAACCCAATCCTTCAAACGGTAGCAATAACTGGGTGTTGGCAGGCTCTAAAACAAAAAGTGGTAAACCCATTTTATGCAATGATCCACATTTGGGCTTAACCTTACCTTCTATTTGGTTTGAAATGCAGATTCATACACCAGAATACAATTCCTATGGTGTTTCATTCCCTGGCATACCTGGAATAGTTATTGGCTTTAATGATAGTGTTGCATTTGGTTTCACCAATGCTGGACGGGACGTAAAAGATTATTATCAGATCCAATTTAAAGATGACTCGAAAAAAGAATATTGGTTTAGTAACCAATGGAAGAAATCAAATCAACGAGTTGAATTAATAAAAGTTAAAAATAAGACTACTGTTCTAGATACCGTTGCCTATACCATTTTTGGCCCAGTAGTTTATGATAAGAGTTTTAAAACCGACCTGTCTAAAGATCAAGCTTATGCTCTACGTTGGGTAGCACACGATTCATCTAATATTTTAAAGATGTGGTTATTGCTTAATCGAGCAAAAAACTACAATGATTATTTAGAAGCAATTGGATATTTCAACGTACCCGGACAAAATATGATTTTTGCCTCTAAGTCAGGCGATATCGCTTTATGGCAACAAGCCAATTTCCCACTTCGATGGAAAGATCAAGGATTATTTGTTATGCCTGGCACTGATAGTAGTTATATGTGGAAAGGATATATTCCTCATGATCAAAACCCCCATAGCGTGAATCCAGTTCAGGGTTATTTAAGTAGTGCAAATCAACGTCCAGCTGACTCAACCTATCCATATTTCATTCCTGGAAGTTATGAGGTATACAGAGCAATCACTATTAATAGAAAATTGGAAGCCATGTTCAACGCTACGGCTGAGGATATGATGAGTTTACAAAATAACAATTACAATGTATTCGCTGAAGAGGCCCGTCCTTTTTTATTACAATACGTCGACAGAACTCAGTTGACTGCTAAAGAGCTTGATTACCTGAATAGTGTGGCCTCTTGGAATTTATCTAACGATCCTTTGGAAAAAGCTCCTGTATGCTTTAATGCTTGGTGGGACTCCCTAGAAGTAAATGTATATCATGATGAATTGAATATGGGATCAATACCGGTGATTAAACCAGAAAGATTTATTCTACTGGAGGCAATCGAAAAAAATACTGCCTTTAAATTTATAGATAATATCAATACACCTGAATTAGAGACATTATCGATGCAGGTGACTAGCGCTTGGAAAAAAGCGTCTGCCCATTTGAATACCCTTGAACAAGATGATAAATTAACATGGGGGAAATATAAAAACACTACAGTGTACCATCTGCTAAAAACAAACGCAATGGCTTTTGCTAGAACTGGACTAATGAATGGTGGGGGTGTTGGAATAGTAAATGCTACCCAACACGATCATGGACCAAGTTGGCGTATGATTGTGGAATTGACAACGCCCACACAAGCATTTGGAGTATATCCGGGTGGACAAAGTGGAAATCCAGGTAGTTTCTATTATGATAATTTTATTGATACCTGGACAGCTGGTAAGTACTATCCTTTATGGGTAATGAACGTCAATGATTTTTCAGACAAAAGAGTAAAATGGAAAATTCATTTCAGTAACAACTAATGAAATTTAGCGTATGAAATTTTTTGTTTCTATAATAGTAACAGCAATATTGGCTTTTTCTATGGGTTATGTACTGCCTTGGTGGTCTATCGCTGTCACCGGATTTATATCCGGAGTGTTCTTTATGCAATCTAAATTATTGTCATTTTTGTCAGCTTTTATTGCTGTTGCTCTATTTTGGGGAATAATGGCATTATTCATTAGTAACGCCAATAATCATATACTTGCTCATAGAATCTCATTGTTGATTATTAAAAAAGATAATCCATACCTCCTTATTTTACTCACTTCATTGATAGGAGGGGTAACAACTGGTGTTTCTGCCTTAACAGGTAGATCACTCGTATTAATGATAAAAAAGGTATAAGTAGTAATTTATTGTATTAACTAGTTTCATGTCGCTTCCCCGTGTATTTTTTTTCTTTCTTTTATTAGTTAATGGGCTTAATTCCAATGCACAAAAGGTATATGGAACTATATTATCTACAGATAATACACCGATTCCGTTTTGTACTATACATGCTGAAGGCAGTTCTATTTCAACTTTGTCTAATAGTAAGGGAGAGTATGCTATAAACTTACCTGTTGGTACTCATACAATCCTATTTAATCATATAGGCTATAAATCATTTAAAAAAGCTGTTGAAATT
>CAJBBV010000132.1 GCA_903951405.1 uncultured bacterium | reverse complement strand
TAACCTCTAACGTCTAACGTCTAACATCTAACATCTAACCTCTAACCTCTAACATCTAACCTCTAACCTCTAACATCTAACATCTAACGTCTAACATCTAACCTCTAACATCTAACCCCTCATTTCTCCCCCATCTTCGCCCACGCATCTTTCAAAGTTACGGTTCTATTGAAGACAAGTTTTTCTGCTGTGGAGAATTTAGGGTCTAGGCAGAAATAGCCTTTTCGAATGAATTGGAACTGATCGCCGGGCAGCGCATGTTGAAGGTCTGGCTCAATTTTAGCTTTAGGGATTATCACTAGGCTATTGGGGTTCATGTTCGATTTGAAATCCCCTTCTTCGTCTAATGGATTCTCCGCATTGAATAGTCTGTCGTAAAGTCTTACTTCAGCATCAAGTGCTGATTCTATCGATAGCCAATGTATTGTACCTTTTACATTAATTCCGGATGTATCTGCTCCACTTTTGCTTTCAGGGATGTATTCACATAATACTTCTGTCACTTTTCCCTGTGCATCTTTGGTAAAGCCTGTGCATTGAACAATATAAGCACTCTTTAATCGCACCTTCATTTCGGGGGCTAACCTGAACCATTTCTTTTGAGGTACTTCTTGGAAGTCCTCTGATTCAATCCATAATTCTCTTGAAAATGGCAAATCGCGGTAGCCGCCATTGTCTTCCATTTCTGGATTATTTTCTCCTTTAAGCATCTCGGATTTCCCTTCTGGGTAATTCGTGATGATGAGTTTGATGGGATCTAACACTACCATTCTTCTATTGGCGGTTTTGTTGAGATCTTCTCGGATACAAAACTCCAATAGTCCAAAGTCAATGATATTCTCTCGACGTTGCACACCAATCTTCTCACAAAAATTCCGAATCGAAAATGGGGTAAATCCTCTTCTTCTCAATCCAGAAATGGTAGGCATACGAGGGTCATCCCATCCGTCAACTAAATTCTCTTGAACCAGTTGAAGTAATTTTCGCTTGCTCATGACAGTGTAGGTCAAATTCAATCGAGCAAATTCATATTGTTTGGAAGGGAATGTAGCAAGTCGTTCAATATACCAATTGTATAGAGGTCGATGCACCTCAAATTCAAGGGTACAAATGGAATGGGTAATATTTTCTATCGAATCAGACTGTCCATGTGCAAAGTCATACATGGGATAGATGCACCATTTGTCTCCGGTTCTATGGTGATTGGTCTTTTTAATGCGGTACATGATAGGATCACGCATATGCATATTGGGAGAAGCCATATCCACTTTAGCCCTCAATACTTTGTCGCCATCATTATATTCGCCATTTTTCATGGCCGTGAATAAGCGAAGGTTCTCTTCGATGGTTCTGCTTCGCGCAGGACTTTCCTTGCCTGGCTCAGTTGGTGTTCCTTTTGATGCGGCTATTTCCTCTGCACTCATATCCTCAACATAGGCAAGCCCTTTGTTGATTAAGTCAACAGCAAGGGTATATAATTGATCAAAATAGTCAGACGCATAATGCTCTTCTTCCCAATCAAACCCCAGCCATCGCACATCGGCTTTAATGGACTCAACATATTCGGTATCTTCTGTAACAGGATTGGTGTCATCAAACCGAAGGTTGGTTTTACCGCCATACTTATCGGCCAAGCCGAAGTTGAGGCATATGCTTTTGGCATGACCAATATGCAAGTACCCATTTGGTTCAGGAGGAAATCGAGTATGTATAATGGTGTGTTTGGCAGATGCTAAATCGGCTTCAACAATTTCTTCTAAAAAATTCAGTGACCTTTCTTCGCTCATTCCGTGTATAGTTGAATGCAAATTTACTAAAAAATGTTTAGGCGCTTGCGCCTAGTTCATATACTAGGTATGGTTAACGAGAACATCACTTTTATTCTAGCCCATTATGCGGCAAAAGCCTTCAGCGATTTCGCTATAATCTTGATAGATTCATGTATTTGAGCCTCATTAATGAGTAATGGCGGAGTAAGTCGAATTTTATCTCCATGAGTTGGTTTGCACAATAATCCATTTTCCATGAAAACTCCACAAAGGTCCCATGCCGCTTCTGGATCTTTATGATCAATTACAATGGCATTCATCAACCCTTTTCCTCTTACTATTTTAATAAGGGATGAGTTCAGTGCCTTGATTTCTTTTCTGAATAATTCACCCATTATTAAGGAGTTTTCAGCCATTTTTTCATCTACCAATACTTCCAATGCTTTTTTGGCCACAACACTGGCGAGTGGACTACCACCGAATGTAGATCCATGTTCACCTGGTTTAATGGTGAGCATAATTTCATTGTCCGATAAGACTCCACTAATTGGAAATACGCCACCACTCAAGGCCTTGCCCAAGAGTAGAATATCTGGTCTTACCTCTTCATGATCTGAACAGAGCATTTTACCTGTTCTACATAATCCGGTCTGGATTTCATCGGAAATCAGCAATACGTTTGCTGCACGACACATCTCACTTGCTGTCTTTAAAAATCCTTCATCGGGAACTAGAATTCCGGCTTCACCTTGTATGGGTTCAACTAAAAATGCCGCCACGTTTTTATCTTCAAGTGCTTTAGCTAGTGCATTGAGGTCATTATATGGAATGATATCAAAGCCGGGCATATACGGGCCGAAGTTGTTATAGGATGATGGATCAGTACTAAATGAAATAACAGCACTTGTACGTCCATGGAAGTTGCCTTCACATACAACGATTCTAGCTTTATTTTCTTCAATACCTTTTACTGCATAGCCCCAGCGGCGTGCTAATTTTATTCCCGTTTCAACCGCCTCTGCTCCTGAATTCATGGGAAGAATTTTATCATAGCCGAGTAGGGTAGTAATGTATTTTTCATACTCACCCAGTTTATCATTATAGAATGCTCTTGAAGTAAGGGTTAGTGTTTGAGCTTGATCAATTAGGGCTTTGATAATCTTGGGGTGGCAATGCCCTTGATTCACGGCAGAGTAACCACTAAGAAAATCAAAATATTTTTTTCCTTGCACATCCCATACTTCACATCCAGCGGCTTTGGAAATCACTACAGGCAGTGGATGATAATTATGTGCTCCGTATTCAGATTCTAAATCGATAAAGTATTGTGGCGATTGACTAGTCATGTTATGTATTTTTTGAAATCAGCAACGCTTGGCTGAAATCATTTTTAAAAGCGAAAATAAAATAGGGAGATGCCTTAAGTAAGGCGCACGTCTGATGTCTATCATCTGACGGATAACTTGCTAGTGGTTAAGCAAGTCAAGGTTAAGTGCAAGAAAATAAAATGACTTCAATGTAGTGCAACGCATATTGCAAATATAGAATAAATCAGTAATATTTATAGCCTTCGGGATTTTCCGTTTTGCACTAGGATAATTTCATAATCATTCTCTGGTATGATGTTTTCTGGAATAGTTCCTTCGAAGATTCCATAC
>CAJBBV010000131.1 GCA_903951405.1 uncultured bacterium | reverse complement strand
CTTTTAGGAGAGTTCTCGGGCAGACTTAACGCATGAGCAATCGATTTTGGCAATCTAATTTCTAATAAAGCCATGATATGCAAGGTACACCATTCATTTATAATTGAAAAACACCTGATTACACCTATATTTTGCTTTAGGTTTTATCTAAAGGTTCCTTTTTTTCGGTATTAACCCGACCAAATGCATCTAGATAATCGCATAAGGAAATCCTAATAGTTTTGTACATTAGAGGACAAATCGCGGTCATTATGAACAGACGTATTGCATTGGAAAGAGTCGCCCTCATTTTAGGTGGTACTGTAATTGGGGGGTCAATCTTCTTACAGGGCTGTAATACCAGTGATAAAAAAAATCCAGCAATGGCTTTATTGGCAGCGGATCAAATTGCATTTCTTGATGAAGTCGCTGAAACCATTATGCCTACAACCAATACACCTGGTGCTAAAGCCGCTATGGTAGGGTCATTTATGAATATGATGGTCACTGATTGTTATGAAGAAAAAGACCAGAAAATTTTCATCGAGGGGCTTGAAAAAATAGATGAAGCTTCAAAAAAGATGAATGGCAAGTCATTCATGGATTCAAATCCTTCAGAACGCACAAAACTGATTAAAGACCTCAATACACAACTGAAAGCCTACGATACTGCAAAAAAAGATACTGATCCTGCTCATTATTTCGGATTAATCAAGCAACTCACATTGTTGGGGTATTTTACTTCTGAAATTGGAGCTACTCAAGCGTTGCGTTATGTGGCGGTTCCTGGTAAATACGAAGGATGCGTTCCGTATAAAAAAGGAGACAGGGCCTGGGCTTAATACCCAAGCTGGCAAATGGCTGCCTCATTTTATCTCACTATTTCGGGTATTGATGCCTTTTTTCAATTTTTAATGAAAATATATGCGACAGTATTTGTTATTTACTTCACTCATTTTCTCTTGTTTTGTTCTTCCTGCTCAGTCAAAAGATGAAAAAGCAATTCTTTCTATTTTAGAGCAGCAAACTATAGCCTGGAACAACGGAGATTTAGATCATTTTATGGTTGGCTATATGGAGAGTGATTCTCTTATGTATATTGGAAAGTCTGGGGTTACTTACGGGTATGGCTCAACCCTTCAGAACTATAAAAAGAATTACAATGGCCCCGATAAGATGGGCATATTGAAATTTGATATTCTGCATTTGAAAAAGTTAGGTCGTAAACACTACCTAGTTGTTGGTAGATGGATGCTTAAGCGAAATGCTGGTGATGTTGGTGGCCATTATACCCTTACCTTTGAAAAGCAACACAGGAATTGGGTTATCATTTCTGACCATAGTAGCTAAGTCTACGCAACCATTTCCTGCACTTTTACCTCTTTCTCAAAATCATTTTATATGTTTCTTATTATCCTTGGTATTATTGTTTTTGTCATTGGAGCAGGTTTAGTACGTTCTGAAACCCCATTTAGTCGTTTCTCAGGGCAAATTAGAGTGACCGGTATCGTAGTTATCTCCATTGGAGTGCTTACAGCGAGTGTGAAACAGGTTGATGCTGGTTATGTTGGAGTTAAGTCATTGTTTGGTAAAGTGCAGAGTGAGAGCCTTGCGAGTGGACTTAATTTCATAAATCCATTGATGGATGTTACTACTATTGATGTAAGAACGCTGAATTATACCATGAGCGGTGTTCACGATGAGGGTACTAAGTCTGGAGATGATGCGATTAAAGTATTGACATCAGATGGATTGGAAGTGACTATTGATCTTTCTGTTCTGTATCGTGTAAACCCTACAGAAGCAGGTAGAATGCTGAGAGAGATTGGTGTTGATTTTGAAGATAAAATAGTGCGACCAATAACTAGAACAAGAATTAGAGATAATTCTGTGTATTACGAGGCTGTTGCGCTGTATTCAACAAAGCGCGATGAGTTTCAAGCTAGAATTTTCAAAACCATTGAAACTGATTTTAAAAAGCGTGGACTTATCTTAGAAAACTTATTGGTTAGAAATATTACACTCCCAGCTTCTGTGAAATCAACCATTGAGCAAAAAATAAATGCTGAGCAAGAAGCGCAAAAAATGCAGTTTGTACTACAAAAGGAAAAACAGGAAGCTGAGCGGAAAAGAGTAGAAGCGCAAGGTATAGCAGACTATCAGCGCATAATCAGCATGAGTTTGAGTGATAAGCAGTTGCAGTACGAACAAATTCAAGCGATGAAAGAACTGGCGAAATCAGCTAATTCAAAAATAATTGTCATGCCGTCTAAAGGCACTCCGATTATTTTAGATTCAAAGTAATGATTGGCATTTGATAAAATATAGGATAGCGCATTTGATAGATCCTCAACTTAAGGTTGGGGATTTATTATTTAAATCAATTCTTAATCAAAGATGCGATTTCCACAATCTTTTGAAAAGTTTGAAAAGAAAGTAGAAACTGACTACAAGCCAAGTATAAAAAATAATAGTTCCAATCACATGTTCTTTTTCGATAATGGCAAATCCGAATTTCAATCCAACAAGAGTATTAATCAGTAGCCAAAATAATACTGAGAAGAGCGACCATACAATCTTTTGAAGAAATTCTCTTACTTCTGGTTCCATGTTTGCATAACAATTTATAGTTTATAAAGTTCGATACTGACTTGCTCGTTTTACTAAAGAATGCGTTTTATGATTACAGGATAAGCGTCTTTATCTATGCTCAGAAAATAGTAGCCTGAGGGAAGGGGCACCGACGGCACTCCAATTGGGTATTTGGGGGGATAGTTCTTCATAAATTTTTTACCTTGCTCGACAGCTTTGTATTGCAACATCAAAGGAACGCTATGGTTTTTAAGGGCTTTGAGCTGAGGGTATTGATGTTTTAGGAATAGCAGTATCTTGCTGTTTTATTCATGGTCTCTGCAAATCTACACAACGAACTAGACTTTCATTTATTTTTACATACCAATGCACCAATTTAATCTATCCGATACCATCAATTTTTTGTCAAAACTTAGTTTTACCCGATGTTGGAATGCCTGTAAAATTCTCTCGAGTTATTATTTGAGTCGGATTATATCAAAACCTATTATTTGGGGCTTACCGGTTTCGATCTCTGTTGAGCCTACAACCGCATGCAATCTTTCTTGTCCTGAATGCCCAAGTGGATTAAAATCGTTTACCCGCGCTACCGGCACCATAAAAATTGATTTTTTTAAGGAGACGATCGACGCTATTCATAAGCAATTGATATACCTGAGTTTTTATTTTCAGGGTGAGCCATTCTTGAATAAAGGGTTTTTAGATATGGTCTCTTATGCCTCATCCAAAGGTATTTATACAGCAACTTCAACTAATGCTCATTTTCTAACGGATGAAGTTGCACGCAAAACAATTGAAAGTGGGTTGGATAGATTAATCATCTCACTGGACGGCATTGATCAGCAAACGTATGAGCAATATAGAATTGGAGGAGATATTGAAAAGGTGTTGGCTGGGGCAAAGCATATCATTCGTTGGAGAAAAGAACTTAAAAGTAAAACACCATTAGTTGTATTTCAATTTTTAGTAGTTAAACCCAATGAACATCAGGTAAGCCAAGTGAAAGCACTTGCCAAAGAAATTGGGGTTGATGATGTGTGGTTTAAGACTGCACAGATTTATGATTTCGCAAAGGATCCGAACAACCTAATTCCTACCATTGACCGATTTAGCCGTTACAGAAAAAACAAGGAGGGCGAAACCGTTCAAAAAAATAAACTTCAAAATCATTGTTGGAAGATGTGGCATAGTAATGTAATCACTTGGGATGGAAATATTGTTCCATGTTGTTTTGACAAAGACGCGAAACATCTACTTGGTAATCTAAATAAATCATCATTGAAAGATATCTGGGGTGATGAAAAATATGTACAGTTTCGAAGAGATGTGATGCAAAGCAGGAAAAATGTGGATATTTGCTCTAATTGCAGTGAAGGGCTAAAAGTGTGGAGTTCATAACTGAAAAATGTTTACACCATGACACAGTTCAATAATAGGATCAGGCAAGTTGTTTTATTGCTGGTCATTGCTTTCTTAGGGTTTTTAATTTGCAGAGAACTGTTTGTTTTTTTACCAGGTCTTTTAGGAGCCCTTACTTTTTATATTTTGGGGAGAGAACGATTTTTTAGGCTGACAGAAAAGCGAGGATGGAAGCCCGGGCTAACAGCACTTGGCATAATTTTATTTTTTCTTATTTTGATTGCCGGACCAATTTACTATACCATCACTTTATTATCTCCACGAGTTACTGCTATTTTTTCGCATACAGATGAGTTGATGATAGGGGTGAAGGCAATGTCACAAAAAATAAAATCCATTACTGGACAAAATCTATTCACTGAAGATAACTTTACTTCTCTACAGAAAAATATCGCAAATTTTATTCCAACTTTTCTCAATAGTTCTGCCTTAGTGCTCAGTAATTTGTTGGTTATGTTTTTTGTTTTGTACTTTATGTTTACCGGTGGACGTGCTATGGAAAACGTGATTAGAGGATTTATTCCACTTCATCAGGAAAGTATTTTGGCGCTGGCTCATGAAACAAAAAACATGGTGAAAGCCAATGCTATTGGCATACCATTGATTTCGTTGATTCAAGGGTTAGCAGCATGGCTAGGCTATACTATTTTCGGATTGAACGATGCGTTAATGTGGGGCTTTCTTACAGGAGTATTTGCATTTTTCCCTATTGTTGGTACTATGATGATTTGGGTCCCCCTAGTGATATTTCTGTATGCTCAGGGCCTAACATCTCAAGCAACAGGCCTGCTTATTTACAGCTTAATTATTACTGGAAATATTGATTACCTAACTCGGGTAACCTTAATGAAAAAAATAGGAGACATCCATCCTTTGATTACTGTTTTTGGTGTGATTGTAGGGCTTCAGCTTTTTGGTTTTATGGGATTTATCTTTGGGCCACTCATTTTCAGTTATTCTATAATTTTAGTGAAAATTTATGCGCATGAATTTGTAGATTCAACTCGCAATACAATTTAATATTATCGCCATGGCGTTAGAAAATGAAATTAAGCAACAAAGTTTCAGAAACGAAGATCAAAAAGCGAGTATCAATATTATATATACCTATCATTGGATAATCGAACGTGTTAAATATTTTTTAGCATCAGAAAAAATCACTCACCAACAATTTAATATACTTAGAATTTTAAGAGGAAGTGAGCCAACGCCACTCTCAACACTTACTATCAGAGAACGGATGCTAGATAAGATGAGTGATACTAGCAGAATTGTAGACCGAATGGTTATTAAAGGACTTGTCACGAAGCGAGTATGTGCAATAGATAAGAGGTTGGTTGATGTTAGTTTAACTCAAGAGGGGAAAAAATTGCTCAGTCGCTTGGATAAGCGGAATTATGAAATGGAGCAAATAATGTCAAATCTTGATAAAACCGAATTAGAAACATTAAATGCATTGTTGGATAAATTGAGAAGTGCCGATTAATCCTGATTTCCTAGCATCCCTTATCTGACTTTTCCTACTTGAGAAGTAGTAGGACTAATTATTTTTTTTCCATTTTATTGACATACTCAAGGGATCCCAAACGCAGACGAAGTGCTAGTTTTGTTTTCTTTTCAAACTTCCATTCTTCTTTGCAGAAAAACCCAAGCTGTTTATAACTGTGATCTGATTCAATCGGCCTATGGAGGGCCTGTTTTATAGTGTAATAAGCAACTTGAGTTGAATCAACTATTTTAATGGGCAATTGGTTAGATTGTCCGATTGATTGTTTGTTAATCCCAAAGAAAATGAGGATAATAAATAGTCTACGTTCCAATAGTCTTCCTTTTGTATGTAAATTTACAACCTAATTAATTATTAATTAAAACTGACTACAATTTTTAATGGCTCTCTCTCAGGGACTATATCAAAAACTACAGCAAAAGCTTTCTCCTCAGCAAATTCAATTGATGAAATTGCTAGAGGTCCCAACTTCTCTTTTAGAAGAACGGATCAAAGAGGAGATTGAAGAAAACCCTGCCTTAGATGTAGGCTCGGAGGAATCAGAAAGTCAAGAAAAAGAGGAAATCGATGATGTGCCAGAAGCGGAGGAAGGATTAGCTGATGAGGTTGCAGAATTGGATAGTGATGATCAATATGAGTACGATTCATATTTAGACGAAGATGAAGTTGGAGAGTACAAGCTACGGGATGATCATGTCCCAGAATTGCCAGTTAATGCGCCTATTCTACATTCTGTATCGTCTTCATTACATGAAAGTTTAACGGAGCAACTTGCTTTATTGAATTTGCAGCCACTGTTATATAAAGTTGCAGAGCAAATTATTGGCAGTATTGATGATGATGGCTATCTAAGAAGGGATACTAATTCAATCGTAGATGATTTAGCGTTTAAACAAAATATCGTTGTAGAAAATAAGGCAGTGGAAGAAGTGATCAGAAAAATACAACATTTTGAACCCTTTGGCATTGCGGCAAGGGATGTTCAAGAATGTTTACTTATACAACTCCGTAGAAAAGTGTTGGATCATTCATCTCTTGCACTTAAATCTGCATTGAGAATTATAGATTTTCATTTCGATGAATTTACAAAAAGGCATTTCGATAAAATCGCAAAATCCTTGGATATTAATGAAGCAACACTGAAGGCTGCTATGCAGGAAATCAGGCGTTTAAATCCAAAGCCTGGTGCTCAATTAAGTTCCTTAAACAAGGCAGAACAATATGTTGTCCCTGATTTTTTTGTATTTAATAATGCTGGTGATCTTGAGCTTACGTTAAATCAAAAAAATGCCCCTGATTTAAAAATAAGTAGTGAATACAAGGAAATGCTACGTGATTATGAAAAGGGAAGCAAAAAAGACAAGAGGCAAAAAGAAGCAGTATTGTTCATTAAGCAAAAAATTGATTCAGCTAAATGGTTCATTGATGCAATCAAGCAACGACAAGAAACCTTAATCCATACGATGCAGGCTATCATTCAGCAGCAGCAAAATTTTTTTCTAACTGGGGATGAGACATCCTTGAGACCTATGATTTTGAAAGACATTGCTGAAAAAACGGCATTAGATATTTCTACAATTAGTCGGGTCGCAAACAGTAAATTTGTTCAAACTGAATTTGGGACATTTCGCTTGAAATACTTCTTCAGCGAGGCCCTCAGTACAGATACCGGCGAAGAAGTTTCCACACGAGAAGTCAAAACAATTTTACATGAATTGATTTTGGCAGAAAATAAAAGAAATCCGTTGAGTGATGATACGCTGACTGACTTGCTTCAAGGAAAGGGGTATAATATAGCCCGAAGGACAGTAGCAAAATACCGTGAACAATTAAATGTGCCAGTAGCTCGCTTAAGAAAAGAACTTTAATTTGATATGATGAAAGATACACATGAAGGCCTAGGATATCCCAAATACATACTTGTTCTTGCGAGGATATTGTCGTACGTTTTTCACCCGCTTTTCATTGGAGTCTTAATGGCTTTTTATCTTATTTACCTTCATCCTTCTTATTTTTTAGGGTTTAGCGAAAAAAGCAAGCTGCTTAAATTAATGACTGTCATAAACAATAATGTTTTCTTCCCAATGCTTGTGGTTGCCTTATTGAAAGGGCTTGGCTTTAGTAAGTCAATTCAACTGTCAACTCAAAAGGAAAGAATAGTTCCATACATAGCTAGTATAACATTTTTCTTTTGGACCTATTATGTTTTTAGAAGCCAGCCTGAAACTCCTCGTGTTATTGTTAACATGTGTCGTGCTATGTTTTTTGCATCAAGTGCTGCGCTAATAATTAATAATTATGTTAAGATTAGCATGCATGCAATTGCTTGTGGAGGGATGCTTGGACTTGCCTATATCATGATAGCTGATGGGACAGTTTTTTCTGGCATTTCGATGATGGCCGCAATATCTATCACTGCGTTGGTAATAACTGCTCGAAAAATTGCATCAAATCATACCTGGTTTGAACTCATAACTGGATTGTTGGTTGGCCTAATCTGCCAAATGACAGCGTTGTGGTTTTAAAAAAAGACCCGGCCTAAAAAGACCAGGTCGTATTAACCATTCTAAGATCCCATTTAACCATTTATTATTTCAGAGCCATTTAAGTATTTTCTATCGGGATAATAGATAAAAAGTAGATTTCCTTTTTTTATTTTATTGATGACCATAGTATTTATTGATGTTGGAAGTGCAGGACAGCCATAGCTTCTGCCTAAAAATCCTTTAGCATGAATGAAAGATTCATTTGCATAACCTGCCCCATGAATTACAATAGCACGTTCATATGCTTTGTCGTTAAATCCGGGTTCCATGCCAGTAAGTTGTAATGAATAACCATTAGACCCTATGTAAGGGTCTCCAGTAAGGTAAAAGCCAAGACTGCTTTGATGTGAATTAGTTTTATTTGAAAATGCTTTTGCGAATTCCATCCCTGAATTTCTTCCATGAGCAACTACCGTATTGAATAAGATTTTTTGCCCTTTAAGGTCAACTACATACATGCGTTTTTCAGAAGAAGATTTTGTAAAGTCAATAATCGTTAAAATGCTATCGGGGCTTGTTCTACCTAGTTTATTTAATTTTTCGAAACCTAGATAAGCAAGAGTAAATACATTTTCAGACAATCCTTTAGAGGCTAAAGAGAGCTGTTGATAGAACGAATGAATTTGAGTCGAATTTGATCCAATGAACTCCCTTTTGTGGTTGATGTTATTCGACGTGCTGTTATTCCGTTCCTCGATTCGAGTGCCAGTAGCAAACGAAAACAAAGAAATTAATGTAATGACCAGTAAAAAGCCTGGAATAGATTTTTTCATTGGGGTGGATTTGGATTCTAACATAGTGAAAACGTATTTGTGTTGGTAATATTGTTTTTACTCTTGCAAAGAAAACCAATCCTCCGCTTGAAAGCCTTATTCGTATTGAGTTTAACATTTTTTCCACTATATTTTAATCAGTTTTTAACAAGTTGCTTTCTTTTAGGCATCTATATTTTTACTTTTTTGCAATTTTGCCCGTATACTTAAGAAGTCATGTTTTACAACTTTATATCCATCAAGTTGTTATGAATGCATGAGGTACTATTCGATAGAAGAGATGACAACTTGGGAGCGATTCTATAGAGCAAATTTCATCAATTCCTTAAGTGGATTTAAGCCAATAAGCCTTGTATCCACTATCAATTCAGATGGCGTTGCTAATCTGGCCCTATTTAGTAACATCATTCATTTAGGTTCAGATCCTGCTTTAATAGGAATCGTGAATCGGCCAAGGGAAGCATCTCCCCACACCCTTGGTAATATTGAGTCCAACGGTCACTATACCATTAACCATGTTCACAGTAGTTTTGTGGAAGCTGCCCACCAAACCAGTGCTAAGTATGCTAGAGACGTAAATGAATATGTTGAAGTTGGATTGACGCCTGAGTATAAGGAGAATTTTAGCGTTCCTTATGTCAAGGAAAGTTCAGTGCAATACGGACTTGAATTATCAGAGATTATTCCAATTAAAGCAAATGACACTTTTCTGATCATTGGCAAATTGAAACATGTGTTTTTAGACGAATCCACCGTTTCTCATGATGGGTTCATTAACATTCAACGAACTGGATCAATGGCAAGTCTTGGTATGGATGCCTATTATGAAACAATACCAGTTAAGCGATTTAAATATGCTAAAGTTGGTGTACCAATACAAGAGCTAACCTTTTGATGTATTAATGCTTGAGGTAAGGGTTATTCAACTTTATAGTCTACCACTACTACCTTTTCAACATGTGGCCCCACTAATTTTTTAAATTGAACATGTGCAGGGTGATCTTGATATACGTTGTCTCTATCTGAAGTGCTCGCAAATGTAACAGCAAAACAATGAGTTATGCCTTGATCTACATGTTCTGGACTATCATTTAGCCCCCATTCAAATCCTTTTATAACTGGTATTTGATCTTTTAATAAAATAAAAGCGGATACGATGCTGTCAACAGAAGCCTTTGTGCTTGTTTCTTTGAATTTAAACAATACGATATGCTTATACATTCCTTGTGGGTTATTTTTTTTCTGTGCTTCTACTTGTAAATTAAGTAGAAAAAGTGCTGCAACAATAAGGTATTTTGATTTCATGATGAGAATAAAGGGTTAATTATTAATATTCTTTTGCTTCTTAAAATTAGGCAATTGATTGATTTGAAACGTAAACAATTTTTCAATGTCTTCTTATCCATTACCTTTGTCCTCGAAAATTCAAAATATATGTCACTTATTGTTGTTGGAACCATGGCCTTTGATTCAATTGAAACCCCTTTTGGTAAAAGCGATCGTATTATTGGGGGAGCCGCTACGTACATTGCATTAAGTGCTTCAAATTTCATAAAACCTATTAAGCAAATCTCAATTATTGGCGGTGATTTTCCACAGGAAACACTTGATGAGCTAACTGCCAGAGGTGTTGACCTTGAAGGAGTAGAAATAAAGAAAGACCAAAAGTCTTTTTTCTGGAAGGGGAAGTATCATTTAGACATGAATGAGCGTGATACGTTGGACACACAACTAAATGTGCTAGGAGAGTTTAATCCAATCGTTCCTGAGAGTTATCAAGATGCTGAGTTTGTTATGCTTGGAAATTTGGTTCCTGCTGTTCAACACAGTGTGCTCAAGCAAATGAAAAATCGTCCTAAACTCGTTGTGATGGATACTATGAATTTTTGGATGGAAACTGCGATGCCTGACCTTGAGGAAGTTTTAAAGCATGTAGATGTTTTATTGGTAAATGATAGCGAAGCTAGGCAACTTAGTGCTCAATTCTCCTTGGTTAAAGCAGCCAAAGAGATTATGAAGATGGGACCTAAATATGTAGTCATTAAAAAAGGAGAACATGGCGCACTACTATTTCATGAGGATCAAGTATTTGTTGCTCCTGCCTTGCCGTTAGAAGATATATTTGATCCAACAGGAGCAGGTGATACGTTTGCTGGCGGTTTTATAGGCCATATTGCTAAAACAAAAGACATCTCTTTTGAAAACATGAAGTCTGCCATTATCATTGGTTCTGCCATGGCTTCGTTTTGTGTAGAAAAATTTGGTACAACAAGACTAAAAGAAATTTCAAAAGAAGAAATCAATGATCGTATTCATTCTTTTGTTGAGTTGGTCAACTTTGAGATTGCATTAATTTGATTGAACTAAGCAATTAGATATCGTTACGGTTTCTAGAAAACATGTAAAGGGATTAGTTAACCACTATCCCTTTTTTTATTCGTAGTCTTCCTCCTTTCAAATCCATGCTCTCAACTAGTATTATATAGAGCCCAGGACTTACCCGTCTTTTTTTATTGTCTAGTCCATCCCAAAATAAACTGCCATTAGTTCCGCAAAGTTGATTGTCTATTACTTTATTGACCATAATACCATTTTGATCAAATACATAGACCGACATGAGGTTGTCAGGAACTAAAAAATTGTATTGGATAGTAAGGTAGTCGTCAACTCCATCATTGTCTGGGCTAAAAGAATCGGGCATTATGTGAACTGAACCATGGGTAGAGTCGTCATTATCTTGTTGTGAATTTTTTCTTGTTGGTGTCCCATAGCCACTAGAAGCTGAGGCAGAGTGCCAATTGCTAGATGTTGATGTTGGGACAGTTGGATTTATTCGCTCTAGTGATACACCCGATTTTTCTCGAAGTAATGGGAAGTGTAGCTTGTCTGAGTAGTCAAATTCATCCAGTATTTTTCCTTGTTGTGTGAGAATGATTACTTGTCCTTTGTCATCTGGATAGGATGGCATGGTTTTTATTTCTGAAAGGTTAGTACTATTCGTATTTCTCCAATGACTAACAATGAAAGCAGTGTCAGTGCTAATGGTGAAGTAGTTGTTTGGAAAAATATTTAAATCTTCTTTTGCAGAAACATAGCTTTTCCCAAGTTCGCCCGTTTCATTTTTATTTGATAAATAAATATCTTTTGCATTAATAATATGTGTTGAGTTATTGTATAATTCTACAAAATCGGCTCCTTCGCTTGGCGGATCAAAAAGTACTTCGTTAATAATTAGTTCGTTGGCTTCAGGGAGCTTGATTAATCCTGTTTTGATGTTTACGGTATCCTGTAAAATGCTTGAGCAATGTTTAATTGGACCAATGTTGAGGTCATACACTATGCTTTCAGTGATTGCTGTGTTGAATGTGAGTTCAACATCTTTAAATAAGGGTCCGATTGGCACTGCAGTTATGGGATGGATATTTTCCATGCCCAGTGAATAGTTTTCGGATAGTGATAGCGAAAGACTATCTGCTCCTTGATTGAAGTGCATTATAAGTTGATTAGGATTTAAGGCTATGCATTGTAGTCCAATAATGGTTTCTTCTATTCCAGGTGATTTGTATATACTATTCTCAAAACCCGGTGTGCCTCCTGAGTAATGTACACTGGCAGTCCAATTATTTATGTCGCATGGCCTTTTTGGGTCAATCAGTTCAAGGCTCCAGCCTCCTTCCCCTTTGATTGGGTTATTGTACCATTTCTTGATGTATTCAACTGCATGAATGGCATTTCCCTGTTCATCGCGTATGGTAATGATATCCCCATCATTAACTAATGAAGGGAAGGTGCCTAGTCCTATTGTTTTTATGTTTGAATTGAAGAAAATAGCTTTTGATTTGGAGCAGAGAACAACTAAACTATCGGGGGCTAATATATAGTCAATGGGTATACTCGCTTTGGTTGATCCATTATCTAGCTTCCATTTGAGTAAATTAATGGGATGCGATGAAGTGTTTTTAAGCTCAACAAATTCGGTGTTGGGAAGCCCAACTACAGGGGAAGGATCTGCTAGAATCTCATTGATGACGACGCTATATCGGTCAACTTGAGCAAGTAAGATATTGCATATGAGAAGGGCATTAAAGAGAAGGATGAGTTTCTTCATGCGTCAAAATTATTTTGATTAGGATCGCTCAAAAAGGTGTTTCAACTTTTTTTTGGCAGAAAATTCTTTCAGCATTAGCTTTGCTTCCTCAATGAAGAACGAAATAAAACACACAAAGAAGAACATAAAACATTTCCACAAGGAAGGTTAATTCAATTTGTGTATCAAATATGTAATAGCCTTCCAGTTTTGGGAGGCTTTTTTTTAACACAACCCGCAAGGGTAAAAAAATGAAATATGAAAGTTGCTGTTGTAGGTGCAACCGGTTTGGTAGGCACCAAAATGTTACAAGTTCTCGCAGAAAGAAATTTTCCCATTACAGAGCTTATTCCTGTTGCCTCTGAGAAGTCTATAGGCAAGGAAGTATCTTTTAAGGGGAAACAATATAAGATAGTTAGTATGGTAGATGCAATTGCTATGAAGCCTGCAGTTGCTTTATTTTCAGCCGGTGGCGACACTTCAAAGCAATGGGCTCCAGAATTTGCGAAAGCGGGAATTACCGTTATTGATAACTCCTCAGCGTGGAGGATGGACCCTACTAAAAAATTAGTAGTGCCAGAAATTAATGCTGATGAACTAACAGCGGATGATAAGATTATAGCAAATCCAAATTGCTCTACGATTCAAATGGTGGTGGCACTTAATCCATTGCATAAAAAATACGGTTGTAAACGCCTTGTTGTTTCTACGTATCAAAGTGTTACAGGTACTGGAGTGAAAGCAGTAAATCAACTGATGAATGAGCGTAAGGGTATTGAAGGTGAGATGGCATATAAATATCCTATCGACCTTAATGTGATTCCTCAGATTGATGTGTTCTTAGAAAATGGATATACTAAAGAGGAAATGAAGATGGTTAATGAAACCAAAAAAATCATGCGTGATGATTCTATTCGTGTAACGGCGACTACAGTTAGAATACCTGTTATGGGTGGACATAGTGAAAGTCTAAATGTTGAATTTGAGAATGAATTTACCTTGGATGAGGTTAGGGCTATTTTATCATCATCGCCGGGGGTAGTATTGGTTGACGATCCTGCTACACAGCAATATCCAATGCCAAAAGATGCGCATGAAAGGGATGAAGTGTTTGTGGGAAGAATCCGTCGGGATGAAACGCAGCCCAAAACCTTGAACATGTGGGTAGTGAGTGATAACCTTAGAAAAGGGGCAGCAACTAATGCTGTGCAGATTGCTGAATACTTAATGGGGAAAGGCTTGATCTAGGTGATCAACTCAATCAATTCTTTACACCATCGTTCAATTAGTATACGGTGGTGTAAAGAATTCTCTAGCTCTATTTTGTTAATTGAATAAAATCATCTTCAGAAAGAATCTGAATTGATGCAATTTTTTTTGCTTTTTCTAACTTCGAGCCCGCGTCTTCACCTACAACAAGGTAATCAAGTTTGCTGCTCACTCCAGATAATATTTTACCACCGTTCGCTTCTACTAATTCTTCTGCCTCAGTCCGTTTCATTTTAATCAAGCTGCCCGTAAATAAAAAGCTCTTTCCGTTGAGTGAACCTGATGCAGATTGTTTTTTTATGCTATGAAGTTGAAGCCCCATGGCTTCTAACTTATTAAGCATCTCCATATTTTCTGGGGCGCTAAAAAATTGATAAATACTGTCTGCTACTTTTACTCCAACGTCATCAATTTTTTGGAGCTCTTCTTTGTTCATTTTTTGAAGATCTAACAAATGATTTACTTGTTGTGCAAGTGCTTTTGCAGTAGTTTCACCCACATAGCGAATTCCTAGCGCATTGATTAATCGGTATAAAGGTTGTGATTTTGATTTTTCGATAGCCTCTTTTACATTTTCTACAGAACGCGCACCAAATCCTTCCATTTGCATCATCTTATCATACGGAAGTTCATACATAGAAGGAATGTCTTTTAGCCAACCCAATTCATGAAATTTTCTGATGTTAGCATCGCCTAATCCTCTAATGTCCATGGCGTCTTTGCTGGTGAAATGGATCATGCGTTCAACAACCTGTGCCGCGCAATGATAGTTTGGGCATCTCCAAACAGCTTCTTCTTGTTGCTTGATTAGAGCCGCATTACAAAACGGACAATGGGTTGGAAAGTTGATTTCCATTTCTTCACCTTGCCTTAACTCAGGAAATGATTTGACGATGTATGGGATGACATCTCCTGCTCTTTCTACGAGTAGTGAGTCGCCTATTCGAATATCCTTCTCTTTTATGAAATCTTCATTATGCAGTGAAATGGATGCAACCATCACCCCGCCGATGGGCACAGGTTGAATTTTTGCAACGGGAGTGATGCTGCCTGTTCTTCCAATTTGAAATTCTACTTGTAAAAGTTTACTCGTTGCTTGTCTTGCTTTGAATTTATATGCAATAGCCCAGCGCGGATGATGAGTGGTCATGCCTAATTTATCTTGTAAGGCGAGCTCATTTACTTTGATGACTAGCCCATCAATTTCATATGGTAAGTTGTCTCGTTGCGCTTCGTATTCGGCACAGAATTGGATGACTTTATCTATCCCTGCGAATATCTTTTTTTCATTAACTGGACTTCTAAAGCCTAATTCCCAGAGCATTTCCAAGCTTTTGGAGTGTGATGAAATCTCCGATTTATGGTTTGCATATTGAACGTAGGCTATATGATAGATAAATGCCTCTAGGTTTCTTTTACCAACCATCGCAGCATCTTTCATACGTAATGATCCTGATGCTGCATTGCGTGGGTTAGCTAAAGGGGGGAGGCTTTGCTCTGCAAGTTGTTCATTGAATTTTTTAAAATTGTCTTTGTTGATCAATACTTCGCCACGAAGCTCAATTTGTTGAATGCCATAGGATGAAAATGCAGCGGAAAGAGGGATTGATTTAATTTGCTTTAGATTTAATGTGATGTCTTCTCCAGCTATACCATCTCCTCTGGTTGCACCGCGTACATATTGATCGTTTTCATAAATAATCGAAATACTCGCCCCATCAAATTTTGGCTCAACACAATAGTTTAAGGTATCCATGCCAGACAACTCTCGTGCTTTTCGATCCCATTCAATTAAATCACTTGCGTCATAGGAGTTCTCAAGAGAAAGCATTGGAACAAGGTGTTGAACCGTGTTAAATTGTTTTGTAAAACCTGGTCCAACTCGTTGTGTTGGAGAATCTGTAGTGATAAGAGCTGGATAGCTTTCTTCAGTCTTTTTTAATAAGTCATATAGTGTGTCAAACTCAAAATCTGCAATCAAGGGGTCGTTCATCACATAGTATCTGCGTTCATTAAATCGAATGACATTGCGTAAGACGTCAATATTTTCCTTGATAAAGGCAATGTCTGCTGCCTTTTCAATGAACAGTTTACCTTTTTCTTGGAAAAATCTATTGTCTTCGCTAATATGCATATCTCAATCTTGAACCCTAAAAGTAGAATTTTAGATTTTGTTTTTTCTATTTCAATTTTGAAATTATTTTTGCGGGTCTAATCGCATAACAATAAACCATATGAGTGAAGTGAATGCATTGAAAAGTGATGATATACCCAAGAAGGTAGGTTCACCGGTATTTCAATTTTCGAATTCGGTTGATTGCGTAATATTTGGGTATGATGCAGGGGTATTAAAAGTTTTATTGATCAAGAGTGATTTGCCTCAATTTTATGGACAATGGTCAGTGCTTGGTGATCATGTGTTGGTTGACGAGGACTTAGACCGTGCTTCTTATCGTGTGCTTAGGGAAAGAACAGGACTGACCAATATGTTTTTGGAACAAGTGAAGACCTTCAGTGCTATTGATCGACATCCTGCTGGAAGGGTTATTACCACTGCATTTATTTCCTTGGTGAATGTAAAAGATCACCAGTTAAACATATTGGATAATGAATTGCAATGGCATCCTGTGGAGGATATAACTATTATGGCATTTGATCATAAGCTTATTTTAGACACTTGTTTACTTACGCTTAGAAAAAAAATCCAGGAGGAGCCGATTATATTCAATCTGTTGGAGAAGAAGTTCTCCCTTCGGGATCTGCAATTGCTTTTTGAGGAAATACTTCACATCGAGTTTGATCGACGTAATTTCAGGAAGAAACTTTTTGCTACTGGAATGCTTAAAGATGAGCATGAAATGGAATCTGGCGTACCCCATCGTCCAGGAAAGCTTTATTCATTCAACAAGGAAGCGTTTGAAAAAGTAAAAGGGAAGAGTTTCGTGGGGCTACAATTCTAAAGCATGTCAAATTTTTAATTGATTATCAATTAGTTATGAAGGTGCTTTAAAAAAAAGCACCTTTTTATTAGTAAATAAACAACTGTTTCCCCTAATTTTGCGCTCCCTTTCTTAACGAAGGGTTGTTTCCGGGATGGCGGAAGCATATTTTTAAACCCAGATGAAAATCTGAAAATCAGTAAACATGAGTAAACTACATTTTACCACTAAGCATGCAAATGCAGCTTCCGTACAACGTCAATGGCACGTTGTTGATGGAACCAATCAAACTGTGGGACGAATCTGCAGCAAGATCGCTTCAGTATTACGCGGAAAGAACAAAGCGTATTATTCGCCCCATGTAGATTGCGGAGATTATGTTATCGTTATCAACTGTGAAAAGGTTGTATTTACCGGCGATAAGATCAATTACAAGGAGTACCAGCACGTAACAGGTTATCCAGGAGGTCAGAAAATTGAAATTGCAAAGGACTTGATTAAGCGTCGTCCTGAGGTAATAGTAGAGAGAGCTGTAAAAGGGATGCTTCCTAAGAATCGCTTAGGACGTCAAATGTATAAGAAACTGTTTGTTTATGTTGGAGGCAATCATCCGCATACAGCGCAACAGCCAACCCCTTTTAAATTCTAATTTCAAAACGATTACAAAACAAGTATAATGGAAAAACAAAAAATCGGACTTGGTCGTAGAAAAGAGGCTGTTACCAGGGTTTTCCTTAGCAAAGGAAATGGTAATATCGTTGTCAACGACCTTGACTATAAGGCATATTTCCCACAGATCTATCTTCAAAATCAGGTAGAATTACCCATCATCACTATTGAGGGTGCAGGGAAATATGATATTAAAATTAATGCCGCTGGTGGTGGAAAAAAGGGACAAGCTGAAGCTTCAAAGTTAGGAATTGCTCGTGCTCTTATAACGTTGAATCCTGAATTTAGGCCTGCATTGAAAGCTGCTGGTTTACTTAGAAGAGATCCTAGGGGTGTTGAAAGGAAGAAATTTGGTAAAAAGAAAGCCAGAAGAAGCTTCCAGTTCAGCAAACGTTAACAAAAGTGTGCTGCACTATCTCCGATTGGTTTGGTGCAGTAGTTTTCAAAATTTTAAACAAGAATCTAAAACATACATTTTACAATGGAAAATAACACTTCACTGCATCAGCAACTCTTGGAAGCGGGTGTTCACTTTGGTCACCTCCGTAAGAAGTGGAATCCCAAGATGTTGCCATATATCTACGCAGAGAAAAAAGGTATCCATATCATTGATCTGAACAAAACACTTGACTGTTTGCAGGAAACTGCTGCAGCGCTCAAGAATATTGCTAAAAGTGGTAAGAAGATCATGTTCGTTGGTACAAAAAAACAGGCAAAAGAAATCGTTACAGAGTGTGCGCAGCGTGTAAATATGCCTTATGTTACTGAGCGTTGGTTGGGTGGAATGTTAACCAACTTCAACACAGTGCGTAAGTCTGTGAAGAAAATGCAGAGCATTGAAAAAATGTTGGCTGATGGAAGTTTCGACAACATCACTAAGAAAGAACGTCTTCAATTATCTAGAGATAGAGATAAAATGGAAAAAGTATTGGGCGGTATAGCTCAACTAGGCAGAGTCCCTGCTGCTTTGTTCATCATTGATATCGGACATGAGCACATTGCATTGGCTGAAGCAAAACGTTTAGGTGTAATGACTTTCGGAATGGTTGATACCAACTGCGATCCAAATAAAGTTGAGTTCCCTGTACCATCAAATGATGATGCTACAAAATCGATTGCTATCATCACAAACTACATCACTGCAGCTATTGCTGAAGGTCTAGCTGAGCGTCAAGCCGAAAAATCTGAGGAAGGAGATGAGTCTGATGATTCTGCTGAAAATTCACCTAAATTCTCGCTTGAGGAAGATAGTGAAAGCGATGCATCAAAAAGAGCTAAAGCTGCTCCACCGAAGAGAAGAGTTCCTGCTGCAGGAGCTGGTGGAAGAAAGCCTGCTCAAAAAAAGTAGACTAGGATTATTATCATTTTAACTTAAAATAGTGCTCCATATCCGTTGATTTTGGAGCCGGAGATTAGGTATGTCAACAGTAACAATTACCGCTGCAGAAATAAATAAGTTGCGTCAACTGACTGGCGCAGGAATGATGGATTGCCGTAAAGCCCTTACTGAAAATAATGGCGATGTTGAAGCTGCAATCGATTGGTTAAGAAAGAAAGGACAAAAAGTAGCTGCTCTTAGAGGTGACCGTGAAGCAAAGGAAGGTGTTGTTTTAGCTAAGACCACTGCAGATAACAAAACAGGTATAACACTTTGTGTTAGTTCTGAAACTGATTTTGTGAGCAAGAATGCTGAATTCATAGCTTTTGCACAAAGTATTATGGATGCTGCTATTTCAAGCAATGTAAAATCTGTTGAAGAATTAAACGAAGTTGAAATCAATGGTGCTAAAATAGCAGACCTTATCAATGATAAGCTTGCGAGCATTGGTGAAAAAATTGGAGTTTCAAAATTTGAGCGTATTGATGCAGAATTTGTTTCATCTTATATTCATGGTTCAAACAGAATGGGTGTATTGGTTGGATTGAATAAAGCAACTCCTGAAGTTGGTAAGGATATGGCTATGCAAATTGCTGCAATGAATCCAGTTGCTGTAGATTCAAGTTCTGTATCTGCTGAAGTGATTGAAAGAGAAAAGGGAATCATTGTTGATTTGATTAAGAATGATCCTAAAATGGCAGGTAAGCCAGATGAAATGATTAGCAAAATCGCTGAAGGAAAACTGAATTCATTCTTTAAAGAAAGCACCTTGTTGGCTCAAGCTTTTGTGAAAGATGGCGCTTTGTCTGTAGGAGATTATCTAAAATCTAAAGATGCTGAATTGAAAGTGCTTTCTTTTAAGCGCGTTGCCCTAGGGTAATCAATCAAATAAACATAGTTAAGAAAGGGCTCCATATGGGCCCTTTTTTATTTTATATAAAAAGGGCTGCAAACTTTTTCTTTATCCATCGTATATTCGCATCATGCAACCCGTATACAAACGAATACTACTTAAACTCTCTGGTGAATCCCTGATGGGAGAAAATAGTTTTGGAATAGATCCTGCCATGGTTAGTCGCTATGCCAAGGAGATTAAGAGTGTAGTGGATTTAGGTGTTGAAGTAGCTATTGTGATTGGTGGTGGCAATATTTATAGAGGGATGAATGAATCCGAAACGGGGATAGAACGGGCACATGGAGATTACATGGGTATGTTGGCCACTGTAATCAATGCCATGGCCATTCAAGCCATGTTGGAAAAACAAGGCATGTATACCCGCTTGATGAGTGCAATAAAAATGGAGCAGCTTGCAGAACCATATGTTCGCAGAAGGGCAATGAGGCATCTAGAAAAAAATCGAGTAGTAATTTTTGGTGCAGGAACTGGAAATCCATATTTCACTACCGATACAGCAGGTTCGTTGAGGGCGATTGAAATTAGTGCCGACGTCATTTTAAAAGGAACTAGAGTAAACGGAATTTATAGCGCTGATCCAGAAAAAGACCCTTCAGCCCAAAAATTTGAAACTATGTCGTTTAAGCAGTGTATTGACATGAATCTCAAGATTATGGATATGACGGCCTTCACGCTTTGCATGGAGAACAACTTACCTATTATTGTTTTTGATATGAATGAACCTGGAAACCTTAAGCGTGTGGTGATGGGTGAGAAGGTAGGAACATTGGTTAAATAGGTTACCCCACATCTTCATCTAGTTGATAATCATGTTGTTATTGCCATCGTCAGAATCGAAGGCTAATTTCTAAATTACCGTTATGTCAATTGCATCCATACGCAGAGATTATCAATTGAAATCATTGTCTGAGCAAGAGGTCCTTTCAGATCCCATCCAACAATTCACCATTTGGTGGCAAGAAGCCTTGAACGCTGAAATCGATGAGGTGAATGCGATGACACTTTCAACAGCTAAGGCTGATGGAAGACCCTCTGCCCGGATTGTATTGCTCAAAGGTTATGATGAGGCCGGTTTTGTTTTTTTTACAAACTATGATAGTCATAAAGGTCAGGAGTTGATAAACAAACCGTTTGCCTCTCTTTTATTCTTTTGGAAAGAGCTAGAACGTCAAGTGAGAATTGAAGGAATATGTGAGAAAATAACTGCTGCCGAAAGCGATGCCTATTTTTATAGTCGCCCACTAGGAAGTAGATTAGGCGCATGGGCTTCACCACAAAGTCAGGTTATTCCAAACAGAGAATTACTCGAAAAGCAAGCTGAGGAGCTTATGCTAAAATATAGTGACGGTGTTGTGCCAAGACCACCGCATTGGGGTGGATTTAGAGTTGTTCCTGACTCAATTGAACTATGGCAAGGCAGGAGTAATCGCTTGCATGACAGGGTATTGTATACTAAGGGGTCCTCTAATTGGGACATAGCTAGGTTAGCGCCTTAGTTTAACTAGGATAATCAGATAACAGATGTCAGCAAGAGTAGATTATAGTTTAATTATAATCAGAAGTTGAGTAAAACTGACACCTGCAATCTGGTATCAACTACTATGCTTTTTTTGCCACAGTTTTCTTACTAGTCTTGGAAGACCTAGACTTACCGAAAGACCCTTTAAAAATTTTCCCTTTTTTTGTTTTTTTGTCGCCTCTTCCCATTGTATGTTGATTTTAAGTTTTTGTTTCAAAAAAAAAGCAAGACACAAGTGCGTCTTGCTTTTTTAATTTTTTTGTTGCGATCAGATTTTAGCAGACAATTCTTTACCCGCTTTGAATTTTGCAACTTTCTTTGCTTTGATTTTAATCACAGCACCAGTTTGTGGGTTACGACCATTACGTGCAGCCCTTTTGGTTACTGAGAAAGTACCGAAACCTACAAGTGTTACTTTGCCACCACCTTTAAGTGTTTTGGTTACTGCACTAATAAATGAATCCAACGTAGCATTAGCTTGAGTCTTTGTGATACCTGCGTCATCAGCAAGCTTCGCGATTAATTCAGCCTTGTTCATAATGAAAAATTTAATTGGTTTGTGTGAACAAATTTAATCGCTTTTTGATTACGACAAAATTTTTTTTCTTCATGAATATTGCTTAAAAATCAAGCCTGTACTGCATTTTATTACTCAAATGAAATATTTTAGGCTAACAATTTTTATTATTACTTCTGTGAAACATAAGCTGGTATTGCGTTTCACGGAAGGTGGCTGGTATTATCACCAAACTGCTAATCTTATTTCGAGAGTTGAAATCCAGGTTTAGCAATGGTTTCTGGGTATTTTTTAATTTTCCACAGTTATTGCACACTTTTCAAAATCGATCTAAAATTATAGACAGAATTGCCCCACATTAATTCTGATTTTTGTATAAAAGCAGGTCCAGCTTCACTAATGAATTTTCTACAGGCTTGTTCATTATCGCAGAAAAACTGTATGGTATAGGTCTTTCCTTCTGTTTCATCGATATCTAATAGTTGAAAAAACTTAAAATCGTTAAATACTCCGACTTCCATTATTTCTGGAATAAGTATGTTGTTAAGCCAACTTATCCATTCATCGATAACTTCATGTGCAACATTTGAAGTGATATTGTACACAATCATATTTTTTATCGTTTTAATTTTAAATATACCGGACAATGGTCGCTGTGTTTTATATCGGGTAATATCTCAGCATCTTGAATATGCTGTTCAAGGATATTGGTTGTATTGATATAATCAATTCTCCATCCTTTATTATTTAGGCGAACACTTGGAAAGCGCTGGCTCCACCAAGAGTATCGATGTGGCTCAGGATGAACAGCCCTGAATGTATCAATCCATCCAGAAGTAAAAAAGTCATCCATCCATTTTCTTTCTTCAGGAAGAAATCCAGTAGACTTTTTATTTCCTTTCGGATCATGTATATCTATTTCTTTGTGCGCGATGTTATAATCTCCGCAGAGTATTATTTTTTGTTGTTTCTTTTTAAGTTTGGTTATGTAAATCATTAACTCATCAAGCCATTTCATCTTGAAGTCTTGCCTTTCTTCGCCAGAGGTCCCTGAAGGGAAATACGCATTAATTAATAATATATCACCGAACTGTAGTTGTATTACTCTACCCTCATCGTCGCTTTCGGTATGGCCATTTCCTTTGACAACTTTATCCGGCTTAATTTTTGTGAAAACGGCTACACCACTATATCCTTTTTTAGAGGCGCTGAACCAATAGTCAGTATAACCGAGAGCATGAATTGGGGCTATGTCAATATCTGATTCAGTTGCTTTGGTTTCTTGTAAACAAATAATATCTGCAGGGTCTGTCTTAAGCCAATCTATGAAACCTTTTTTAATAGCTGCCCTTATTCCGTTTACGTTATATGATATGATGCGCATGTACTTTATTTAGACGTTAGAAAGAGATATTAGACAATAGACATGAGATGAGAGACGTTAGATATTAGTGTGAAGTTTTGAAAGTAATTTATAAAGTAGAGAATTTAGCAACTCACAACCTCAAACCTCAAGCCCACACCAAGGCAATAATAAAAGCGTTAAGCGTCCAGCGCTAAGCGTCCAGCGCTAAGCGGCCAACTCCCAACTCATTCTAATATAGGCCTTAACCATTTAGTTGCTTCTTCTTTGTTCATCATTTTTCTGTCTGCATAATCGTTCAGCTGGTCATTTTCAATTTTGCCTACTCCAAAATATTTTGATTCGGGGTGTGAGAAATACCATCCACATACTGACGATGCAGGAAACATAGCTAGTGATTCGGTGAGTTGAATGCCAATGCTATTGGTGGCATCAAGTAGGTGAAAGAGTTTATGCTTCTCTGTATGATCTGGGCATGCCGGATATCCAGGAGCGGGTCTGATTCCTACATAGGATTCAGTAATTAATTCTTCTTCGGAAAGCGTTTCGGTTTTTGCATATCCCCAATCGTTTATTCTCACTTCTCTATGCACATATTCGGTAAGTGCCTCAGCTAGACGATCAGCCAAGGATTGTAACAGAATTTTACTATAATCGTCAAACTCAGATTCAAATCGTTTGATGTGCTCTTCAATACCCTTTATGGTTACTGCAAATGCTCCAATATAATCTTGTTTTTGAGCAGCTCCTGGTGCAATAAAATCGGCTAATGAGATATTGGGTTGGCCTTCTGCTTTCTTCATTTGCTGGCGCAAAAATTGCAACTTAACTTCTTCTTTATTTTCGATGTCCAATATGGTGACGGTATCCCTGTCATTGCTATTTGCAGGCCAAAAACCATATACGGCATGTGCTGTCAACCAATTTTCATTAACAATGCGTTGTAGCATTTCTATGGCATCTTGGTGAAGACTTGTAGCTTCTTTTCCAATTTTTTCATCTGCTAAGATTGCAGGAAATTTTCCGTGCATTTCCCACGCAATAAAAAATGGTGTCCAATCTATATAAGGAACAATTTTTTCAATACTAATTGTATTGGCTATCCTTTTTCCTGTAAAGCTAGGAGTAGTAAAATCTGTTTTGTCCCAAGAAATTTTCAATTTATTTTGAATTGAAGCCTCATAGGAAAGGTATTGCTTAGACGTTTTTTTATTAGCAAATTCAATCTTTAATTTTTCATATGCAGCTTCTGTGGAAGCAAGAAATTCTGCTTTGTTTTGATTTAAAAGTGAACCTGCTACCGACACACTTCTTGAAGCATCGAGTACATGAATTACACCGTTATCATATTGTGTGGCAATTCGTAGAGCGGTATGCATTCTTGATGTTGTGGCACCACCAATAAGCAGGGGTTGCTTCATGTTCCTTCTCTTCATTTCAGACGCAACATGTACCATTTCGTCGAGTGATGGAGTGATTAAACCACTTAGTCCAATAATATCTACAGATTGTTTTTGGGCTTCATCTAGTATTTTATCTGCTGAAACCATTACTCCCAGATCAATGATTTCATATCCATTACATCCCAATACTACTCCCACTATATTTTTCCCGATATCATGGACATCCCCTTTCACAGTAGCCATCAATATTTTTCCTGCAGATGATGCTGTTTCTTTTTGTGCTTCTATATAAGGAGTTAATACGGCCACACTTTTTTTCATAACCCTTGCACTTTTGACAACTTGTGGCAGGAACATTTTACCGACACCAAAGAGATCGCCAACCGTATTCATTCCATCCATGAGTGGACCTTCAATGACATCAAGTGGTCTTGGATATTTAATCCTTGCTTCTTCTGTATCTAACTCAATATATTCTGTAATGCCATTAACTAAAGCATGTTTAAGTCTCTCTTCAACTGTTCCTGTTCTCCACAACTCATTTTTTTCCTGCACTTTCCCCTTAGCCTTAACCGTTTCAGCAAATACAATCAACTTTTCTGTTGCTTGATTATCATCATTATTTCTGTTGAGGATGACATCTTCGCATAATTCTCTTAGGGTGGGATCAATTTCATCATAGATGACTAATTGACCTGCATTCACAATTCCCATATCCATTCCGGCTTTGATGGCATGATAAAGAAAAACAGAATGCATGGCTTCTCTTACATGATCGTTTCCTCTAAATGAAAAGGATAAATTACTTACTCCACCTGAAATTTTTACGAGCGGAAATTTATTTTTAATAATCCTCGTAGCCTCAATAAAATCAACACCATAATTATTGTGTTCCTCTAAGCCTGTTGCTACTGCAAAAATATTTAAGTCGAAAATAATATCTGACGCAGAGAATCCAACTACAGTTGTTAGTAATTGATATGCTCGTTCTGCTATATTAACTCGTCTTTCTAATGTATCTGCTTGTCCATTTTCATCAAATGCCATAACAACCACCGCCGCCCCAAAGCTTCTGCAAATGATAGCTTGTTGAATGAATTTATCTTCACCTTCTTTTAGTGAAATTGAATTGACAATACATTTTCCTTGAACGCATTTTAGTCCGGCCTCTATGATAGAAAACTTAGAAGAGTCTATCATAATCGGAATTCGTGCAATGTCTGGTTCACTCTGAAGTAAATTCAGGTAAGTGACCATTGCTTTTTCGCCATCTAGCAAGGCGTCGTCCATGTTCACATCGAGTATCTGTGCACCACTTTCCACTTGTTGTCTGGCAATCGAAAGTGCTTCTTCGTATTGTTCATCGCGGATGAGTCGGGCAAATTTTTTAGAACCCGTTACGTTAGTTCGTTCACCCACGTTTACAAAATTAGTTTCAGGCCGAATGACTAGCGGTTCTAATCCTGCCAAACGCATGTAGGGTTTAATATGTATAGGTGCAGGCATTTTTATGCGGGGGTTTCCATATCAAGCACTTTTTCCATGATAGGCAATGGTCTTGGTTTTAAATGTTTAACATGCGCTGCAATATGTTGAATGTGGTCGGGAGTAGTTCCGCAGCAGCCGCCTACAATATTAACGAATCCTTGTTGAGCCCATTCTTCAATAAAATGTGCCGTTTGGGCCGGCTCTTCATCGTATTCTCCCATCGCATTAGGCAAGCCTGCATTTGGATATGCTGAGGTATAGCATGAGGCAATTTGCGAGAGTTCTTCAATATGAGCACGCATTTGATTTGCTCCTAATGCACAGTTTAAGCCGATGCTTATCGGCTTAGCATGTTCAACGCTTGTGTAAAACGCCTCCAGCGTTTGTCCGCTCAACGTTCTGCCAGAGGCATCAGTTATCGTTCCGCTAATCATCAATGGAAGTTCTTTCATATGTTGATCTCTGAAGAACTTTTTTATTGCATATATAGCAGCTTTCGCATTTAACGTATCAAATATAGTTTCAATCAATAATAAATCTACTCCACCCTCAACCAATGCTTTTACTTGCTCATAATAAGCATTAGCCACCTCGTCAAAGCTGATTGATCTGAAACCAGGATTGTTTACATCCGGAGACAATGAAAGTGTTTTGTTCATTGGTCCAATAGCCCCAGCTACAAAGGGGCCACCTTGATGTATAGTTTCCGGGTGTTTGGTATGGTATATTTTTACAGCCTCTTTTGCACAATGAGCTGCTGCAATATTCATTTCATAGGCTAATTCACTCATGTTGTAGTCTGCCAAGGAGACTGCCTGTGCATTAAACGTGTTGGTTTCGATAATGTCTGCTCCTGCCTCTAAGTATTGGAGATGAATATTTGTTATGATTTCTGGCTGTGTTATAGATAGTAGGTCATTGTTCCCTTTTAAATCGGAACCCCAATTGGCAAATTTAACGCCCCTGTAATCTCCTTCTTGAAGCTTGTGCCGCTGGATCATAGTTCCCATGGCACCATCAATTACGAGAATTCTTTCGCTAAGAAGAGTTTGTATGTCTTTCATTGTACTGTGAAGGCTGCAAAGGTAGTAAAATTGGGGTAAAGTGGAATGTGTTGGGGGTTTGGAGTTGGATGTTATAAGCTAAAAAATATAGTTCATTCCCTACATTTTATTGAATATAACTATCGACTGGAAGTCTGTTTCGGATGCTTTTGGCTAAGGTCATCTCGTCGGCATATTCTAATTCTCCTCCAAATGAAATACCACGGGCAATGGTAGTAAATCGAATAGCCGGATCATTTAGTTTTTTTCTGATGTAATAAATGGTGGTGTCGCCTTGAATCGTTGGATTAAGGGCAAATACAATTTCTTTCGTTTTTTCTATGGCTATCCGGCTTATTAATGGTTCTATGGTAAGTTGATCTGGGCCAATGCCGTCTAGAGGGGATATTACTCCTCCTAGTACATGGTAACTCCCATTAAACTGTTCTGTCGATTCTATTGCAATGACGTCTCTGATGTTTTCTACAACACAGATAATTTCTTTTTTACGTCCAGGATTTAGGCAGATAGCGCATAGGTCATTGTCTGAAATATTAAAACAGCAGGTACAAAATTTTATATCATCCCGCATTCTAGAAATTATTTCGCTGAATTGTTTTACATCCTTGTTTTCTTGCTTTAGTAGATGCAATACTAAGCGTAATGCTGTTTTTTTCCCAATACCAGGTAATTTGGAAAATTCCTTTACTGCAGCATCAAGAAGTTGGGAAGATAAGTGCATACGCAAAGGTAAGAACTGCTGCATGCACAGAGCAATAATGCATGAAGTTTTTATGCACTATTTAAATGGAATTGTCTTTATGTATACTCAAGCTAGATTTTAAATCTAACTGCTACGTAGTTATTTAATTATACTCAAATCAACTTTGACTTCATTGTCCCAATTGGCTTTAATCTGAAGCACTTGTTTGCTAGGGATATTGTGTTCTGGCTGGCGTTTTTCCCAGAAGTTGCCTGTGTCCCATTTGCCATTATTATTTAAATCATATAAAATCTCAATTTGGTAATCGCCTGGTTTAAATAATTTGATTCGATATCTCTTTTCGACAATTTTCTGTTGCAGGAAAATTTTATTTTCCTTTTTTAACATGATGATGGGGTGTGAGGCGGTATCAATGTTATCGATTTTGATATCAAGGCTTCCGTATTCTGTTGTTCGTTTTGTAATGAAAGAAAGCGTATCTGTTTTGATGTATTTATTGTTTAAGCTATCTGTTGCAAAATCTTTTTCAATAATTAGTTTATATTCTGTGTTTTCTGGCCATTTGAGGTCGACAATAAACTGTTTTCCGCTGGTATCTTGCTGTAGGCTGTAATTTCCAATACGATTGAAATCTTTATCTGTCAACCTAATCTTAGCGGTATCGAATTCTTTAATGACGTTTTCTGCAATAAGTATAAAAGGAGAAAGGATATCTTGTTTTGCACCTTCTAGATTATTGTTGAATTTTAGTCTTTTATCCTCGGTTTTTTTTGGGTCTACTTTTTTTTGATCTGGTTTTGCTGCCGTTGCTTTTGGTTTGATGATTTCTTCATGCGGTTCTTCAAATGCATAAAGTCTCATTGCGGTATCAACTCCAACCGTTACAGGGCTGTCTAAGAAGGCAATCATTTCACTGGGCTGATTATATGTTTTACCTCCATCGGCATCTTTAAGAGCGAAGAGATTATATTTTCCGGGCTTTATGAATTTAAAAGCAAAACTTCCATCGCCTTTTAATTTAGTATAATACTTTGGTTTTTCTTTGGCTACGGCTGAGTCGTCGAAATTCTGTTGTAGCATAGCAATTAGTGTGCTATCTACCTTTCCCGTTTCAGCAATAAATACCTTGCCGAATAGGAAACCACTGTCTATATATGACCCAGTAGAGAAGGTATAGGTGAAATCCCTGAGTGGGTTATTTTCATTTATATCTCTAAGTGAATTGGTAAAATCGATACTATAGGTTGTGTTTTCTTCAAGGGTGTCCTTGATCTTTATGGTAACATTTTTCAACTTACCTTCTACTAGTGGATTTTTTTTTGGAGTAGGGGAGTATACTAATTTTTCAAAAGGGTTGTCAAGGTTTATATATTCATCAAATGTTAGGATGATTTTATCTCCTTTGAAATTTAATGCACCTTGATTCGGAACTGCCAGAACTAACATAGGGGGTATAGTATCTCTTGGCCCGCCGGTTGGAGGTATTTGTTGCCCACAACTTGAAAAAAACAATGGGGCAATGAATGCAAATAAATAGAATGCAATGGAGTATTTATGAAATATACGTTTCATGGATTGAGCAAAGTTAGTTCTTTGTCTTTGTTTTTTACCGTTTCTTATCTGTCTGAATGGCACTCCTCTTATGAAGTATTTTGTGAAGTCAAATCAAATTCTAGAGTTGTTCTTCTTCAACTTCACTGATATTTAATTTATTGGTCTTGACGAAATCGCACCAGTGACAATCGTCTTTTCCACAGCCTGTATAAAATTCCCTTGCTTGAATCTTCTCCCAAGCAAACTTAATTTGGGAACGAACTTGTTCTAAGTCATCAGGTGTTATGATTACTTTTTCTGGCTTTATTTCTTTATCTCCATTAGGTTCTACAAAGTCAAATTCTGTACTAATTACTTCGTATTTACCCTGATCGTTGTTGTCGATTAAGAGTTTATAAAAGACTGCCTGACGCCAGTAATCACCTCCATATGGGGGATCTTCCTTCGGGTTCTTTAGTTTAGCTTTTGCGTTAGTAGGGTTTCCTGTTTTGTAGTCAACGACATTTACCTTATTGCCGTCGAATTCCATTTTATCTATCTTCCCTTTCAGTGGAATTCCATCAACCAATACATTTCTTATGTTACGTTCAACGGAAACAATTTTCGAGAATGTATTTATTTTATGGTCATAATATTTGTCTAATATTTCCTTCCCGTACTCCATTCTCCTATCAAACTCTTGCTTGGTAAAGCTTTCTCTATGTTTATATAGATAATTTACGTAGTCATCGATTAGAATTTTTTTTGAAGGGAAATTTTTACTTGGATCATCTTTCATTTTTGTAAAAAAGCACTCTAGTGCATGATGAATTGCTGATCCAAATTCCAGTGTTTCGTTTTTAGGAGAAGGAATTCTGATGAGGTTTTTATAGTAGAATTCAAGTGGGCAACTCAAGTAATTGTTTAATGCTGTAACATTCATGGAGAATTTATCAAGAGCCCGATCTACAATGTCTGCATCCATTCTTTCAATAGTAGGACTGCTTATCTTGGTAAACTGAACTAGTGAAAAAGTAGCTAATGTGTTTTCTTCAATTTCTTTATTTTCTTCAGTTAATGAATGTGCACTGCGAATTTCTTCAAGAAACATTGTTGGTTCTATTTCTTTTCCATCTTCTTTATGATTCGCATAAGAAATAGTGAGGTGTTTTTCTGTTCTGGTGAGGGCTACATAGAATAGTCTTCGAAGTTCTTCGTCTGACGTAGATGTTGTATTGGATACAAATAGTGATTTAGGGAATTTATATCCAGAACTCGGTGCTCTTTTCTTTTCCCAATACGTTGCGTTACAGCCTGCAAAAAATACATATTCAAACTCAAGCCCTTTAGACCCATGGCAAGTTAAAAGATTCACTCCTTTTTCATTCCCTCCGATTTGGACCACGGGTAATTTTAGATTTTCTTTCTTCATCATTTGCAAAAGTTCAACAAACCCTAGTAAGTTGAGCGTGGGGTCTTTTTTTGTCTCTTCTTTTATAAAGTCAAAAAAGGCTGTTAGCATTTGTAATTGCCATGGGCTATCTAACGATTGCATTATTGTGCCAAGCATTCCTGATTCCTGAATAATTTCTTCAAACAAGCTTTGTAGCGTTTTATTGGAAATCGAGCTAATCAAATTTTCGATAACCAATCCCGCGCGTGCAAGCTCTGGAGAAAGGTTTGCTTCAAATAAACTTGTAGCTACTGAGTTTGTTTTCTGTTGAATTAAATTTCTGAATCCTGATACCTCTTTTTTATACCTTCTCTCATTGTTTTCAATACTGAGTTTGGCTATTTCAAGTGGCTTGATGTTAAACCAATCGAAATGTAATATTTCAAATAGCTTTTCATCTCCACTGAATGGCGTATCCATTTCTGCATCTAGGTATTCAAAAAGCAATATTATTTTTTTAATAAAATTCAGGTCTAATAAATTCATATTACGTTTGCTGTAATATTTTATTGACCTTGATTTTAAAAATTCAGTTAAATCCTCACCATATTTATTTTCTTTATAGATCACGGATATGCGTTTTGGATCTATGCCTTTTTGAATTAATTCTTCTATTTCTATCGTAATCCCAATCATTTCTTCTCTTGGACTTTGATAGGAAATTATTTTAGGTGTTTCTATACTAGCTTTAAGGGTACTGTTTTCTGCTGTTAGAACTTTACTTAACCCTTCTATGTGATTGATTAGTCTTTCTTTATTTTTATCGATTAGTGTTTTTGATATATCAAGAATGGGTTGTACTGATCGATAATTTTTAGTGAGCATAATGGTCTTTATGCTTGGAAATTTATTT
>CAJBBV010000130.1 GCA_903951405.1 uncultured bacterium | reverse complement strand
TTGACCAAGTGTGTAGCCAAGATTTCAGAAAATACTCGAGGCCCAAGTTTATTCTGGTCCATATTTTTAACTTCAAGGTAGATGTGTTCTAAATATTTAGGTAAATTTTTCTTGTAATAATTTAAGAAGTCTTGAACGTCCGTGAATTTCTTGTTGTGAGGATCTTCAAGTTCACTTAAATAAATTGTGTCACCTACCGTTAGCGAGTCTATTGCAACTTTTATAACTTGAGGTACTTCAATTTGTCTATCGCAAAACATTGGCAAATTAATCGCTACTTTTCCACCAGCCGAGTAGTCGTCACGTGTTGATAAAACTGATTTTGCAACAATCGCCCATTCGAACAAACCGTTGTATTTGTCACGAGATGTTTTATCAAAAATTTGTGGAAAAGCAAGAAAAGCTGACTTCATGAAAGCCCTTCTTTTATGGGGTGCTAAATTTGTGCATTTAACCAATCCGGTAGAGCCAGAGGGTAACGATTCGTCAGTCGAAATCCACCAAGGCGTCTCGCCTCTTTTCTTCGAATTATCTGCCATCCATTTAATTATTTTTCCAGAATCGATTCCACTAGAGCTAAAGATAATTTTGTCGATATCACCCACTTTATCCGGCGTATTTCCAAACATTGAGTCCTTTGGATCTAAGTCAATGTCTAGTTGAAATCTAGGTGAGTGTGTTACTACTGGAGAAGATACACATTCAAAATAATCTTTGTAGCCAACTTCACCGATACTACCTATCCAATAGAACAAAAATATTTTTTTTAAATTTGGAATCATCGTTGATGCAACAACGCTGTTTCCGTTAAATTTTCTGTTTGAGGAGGATCCTTTTAGTTCAATACCTATCCCAGAAAATTCCAAGCTTACATCAGGAAAAGAGTGGCCTCCATGGTGTTTAATTAAGTCGGGATCTATGCCCAAAGACGAAGCAGCTTCTTGTAGTAAACCAACCAAAAATGATTCGCAGACTACAGAGTCGCTGTAAGCAGGTGCCTGTCCATTTTTAATTTTTTTATGTCCTATTTGCTTTGCAACTTTAAGGATTTCTTCAGCAGCTTGAATAGTAATTCTTGCCATATTTGCACCCAAATAACGATGGTTTTGTTTAGGCTACCAGAAATGATGGTAAACAATCAAATATGTAAAAATTAAGGTTTGCGGTGTAGCTATGAGTTAGCCTCATGAATGACATTCCTGTCGGTACTCCTTAAACCAACAACTAGGAATACGCATATGCATATGACTATGTCTTCAAAAAGACCTACCCAGGTGGAAGTAGTCACCAATGTCCAGCGCCGCAGGGGCTGGAGCCCTGAGCAGAAACTTCAAATCGTTAAACAAACAAACTAGCAGAAAGCTCTGTATCTTTGGTAGCCAGCCAGCCAGCATGGCTTGAATTCAGCCCAGTTGTTTCAGCGACTGATAGATAAAGGTAGCTGCTAAAAAACTTAAAAGGCAAGAAGCTTTGTAAAAAACTGGGAGTAAGCCTGGATACCCTAT
>CAJBBV010000129.1 GCA_903951405.1 uncultured bacterium | reverse complement strand
TGGAATTTCAGCTCAAGATCGAGCCAAAACAATTCAATCATTTATCGATCCAAATACGAAGCCAGCTGATTTGGGTAAGCCAGGACATATTTTTCCCCTAAGAGCTAAAAAAGGGGGTGTGTTAAGGCGTTCTGGTCATACAGAAGCGGTGGTTGATCTAGCGCGTTTAGCTGGATTTGAACCAGCAGGTGCTTTGGTAGAGATTATGAATGACGATGGCACCATGGCGCGTCTTCCAGAGCTGTTGGTCTTGGCTAAAGAATGGAATTTGAAAATCATTTCGATTAAAGACCTTATTGAATATAGACTGAAGGAAGATTCCCTGGTGGAGCAACTTGTTTCAGTGAACATGCCAACGTTATACGGAAACTTTGCACTGAAGATTTTTAAGGAGCGAAATAACCCATCGAATCAAGAACATATGGCTCTTATAAAAGGAACTTGGGAAAAAGACGAACCCATAATGGTGCGTGTCCACTCTTCCTGTTTTACTGGTGACATCCTTGGCTCACTACGCTGTGATTGTGGGGAACAGCTTCATGCGGCCATGCAAATGGTTGAGAAAGAGGGTAAGGGTGTCGTGTTGTACATGAATCAAGAAGGTCGCGGCATTGGACTAGTAAATAAACTAAAGGCCTATAAGTTGCAAGAAGAAGGGATGGATACCGTGGAGGCGAATATTCACTTAGGATTTCAGGCCGATCAACGCGATTATGGACTAGGTGCCCAAATACTTGGCAAATTGGGCATATCAAAAATTAAATTGATTAGCAATAATCCCAAAAAACGGGCTGGCTTACGTGGATACGGACTTGAAATTGTAGATACTGTACCGATTAAAATTGCATCAAACCCGCACAACGAAGATTACTTGAATACAAAGAGAGATAAATTAGGACACGAAATTTAGTTTCAGGTCTCTTAGTTGTTTGTCTCTGTAAGCAGTGGGGTTATTTTTTTCTTTCGTTCAAATAGGCGGTCGAATTCTGTTCTAAAGGATACGTTACCACCAGTTCTATCGCGTTTACCAGATGTGGATAATAGATCGAAATTGCTTCGATAGAAAAAGGATGTTCTGAACTTTCCATCGGGGGTTATTTTGTATTCCACATTAACATCCGGCAGAAATAAAAACGATTGTGTATTTCCAGCAAAAGTTGATCCACCAACTGAGGAGAAATTAAAGTCACTTCCAAAGGAGATAATCAATTTGTCATTTACCAGCGATTTAATGAATTGAAGACTGACATTCTCCCTGAAATTATTTGGATTACCTGAGTTCCCTGTATTAGTTCCGTCCGCAGTCATTAAGGTTCTAGAATAATTCAAGTTTACATCAACTGCTGCGCCAAGTACTTTAGAAAAAAAGTTTTGAATACTGCTTGAAAGTATTCCATTGATAACACCTGATATGGTGGTGTTTATCAATTCACTATTTAAGTCGCTCGCCACAACAGCCGCTTGAGGAGCAAAACTTTTGAACACGATGAGATACGTAGCTTGCTTACTTACTTCAAGAGCATCTCGATTGATCGTTTTAATTTTACTATCAATGGTAGTATTGTTTCTTACAGAGCTACCTTGAGGGATTACAATTTGAAAGGTTGGGTTTGGTCTATTCAGTGTTCCGGTTAGCTTACATCGAACCTCTACGTCACTTATTTCTCTGAGTACATCCGAACTTACACCTGATATGGTGGAGTTACTTGGATCGGTGAACAAGGTGCTCATCCTTACTTTCTCTGCGAGATAAGTAGCGTCAATATTTATATCTGCGTTATAAGGGTCACCAGTCCAGCTAATATAGCTATTACCATCGCCAACGAGTTTGAATGGTTTTTTGAAGATGTCTTGAAAGTTGAAATTATAATTTCCACTTTCAATATTATAGCGACCTAGTATAGAAAGTTTTTCAGTTGTTCCAGTATGAATTTTTAAGTTACCATTGCCAATTCCTGAGATGATGTCGCCTGTTAACTCATCAAGTACAACATTCATTCTCAATAGGGGTGATGCCGTTAGATCTAAATCGATCGTAAGGTTTTCATTATTTAAGCGTTTATCGGACTTCATTTCTTGGCCAATCGTTTTCCAAACGATATAGTCAACGTCAGCAGTTTGTTTGCTTCCACCAGAGGTAAGGATGTTAATAGTAGAAGTATCAACAGGAGTACCACTAATGTTCATTTGCATATTATCTTCAGGTCCAAGGAAACTGAAGTTGAATTTTGCAATGGCCTTTCCATGGAAAAGATTGTTGTTTTCTTTTCTAGTATTCAAAACCAAGATCTTTTTTGAATTGGCCGTGATATTGTATTTAAAGTTTTTGAAAAAATGATGTTCAAGGGTCCCTTTCAATAGGGCTTGATTACCATAGATGTCTTTTAATTCAATAGTACCAAAGTTTATCATATCCGGTTTGAAGACAATGACTGGATCTAATAGCTGATAGGTGCATTGACTGTAAGCAATGGTCAATTTTCCATTATTCACTTTTACTTCCCCTGTCAAATCAGGCTCTTCAAGTTTGCCATGAATCCTAAGTTTGCCATTGCAAACGCCTTCCATATTGCTGAAAACAACACCTAGGTATCGTTCTAAGATAGAGAGTTGTACATTTTTGATATCAAGGTCTGTATCAATTTCATTCTTTGTACTATCAGCAAGATTGAGTTTTCCCTTAATACCGAATAAATAATCAGGATTATTTGATTCTACAAAATAACTTGCCCGTTTTTCTGTATTGTCCCAAAAGGCATTGATGGTAGTTATCCCAATTGAATCATCTTCAAACCTTGTTTTGTCTGTTTGGGCATTTAGATAAAGCTTTAATTTGTCAAATGGATCTTCAATAGTAAGGTCACCTGTAGTAATTCCTTGTATTCTGGGCTCCTTTAATACGAATGGAAGTAAGTCGCCTAAGTTTACCTTAGTAAGCGCTAGAATTATATTTTGAGGCGTATTGGCTTCTGGCGGGAAGGCCAACACGCTAATGACTTGTTCGCCATTGCTAATCTTAAAATTTGTAGCGTTAAGTTTTGATTTGCTTATCAGTATTTCGCCGTCTTTCTCAATGTGCCAGGTTTTTTCATTGAATACAAGTGACGATGGGTTGAAATGAATTAACACTCCCTCGTCTAGATTGCTAACAGATGCAGATAGTTTTGCGCCATACTCTGACTGTTCTGAAAAAGTATTTATGTCAACTAGTGATTGTTCGTGGGACGCATGAATTGTTATTTCATTATTAGGGAAAGATAAGCTGTCGTTGAATACTAAAGAACTAGCTTTAGACTTAATCATCAAACTATCGTAGTTGCCCTGTCCTTTGATGGTATAATCATATACAGCAATTTTTTTATACGTAAACTTTGGAACTTGTGCATCAATACTGAATAGTCTGTTTTTCGTATTTATACTGCCTGATAATGTGCTGTTATTGAATCCCGAAATTCCATTGTTTAGTATCTTCAAGAATGCTGACGTGTTCTTTAATGTGATATCAAATGAAATATCTTGGTCTTTTGTAAGGGATGTATTCTGATTAAAATAAAGAGGATAGAATTGGCTGAAATATTGACTAAAGGTTGGACCTAGTTGCGCAAATTCAAAGTTCCCCTGCATGTTTACTTCAATATCACTTCCGTGCAAGTTGAATGTTCTGTAATTGTTTCTGATTTGAGTGTATGCCATAAGGCTATCCATTACATAACCTTGATCATTTTTAAATATAATCAAGTCATAGAATTTCAAATTTCCCATTATGTTTTCTAACGTATTCCCTACTATTTCAGCTCTAGCTCTTCCTGCAAACTTCAATGGCAGTGTGGTTAGGGTTAAGTTTTTTAAATTAGATGAAAGTATTTGTGCATCTAACGTTGTTTTCGGCATTTCTTCACCCAGGTTTATTTTTAATGCTAAACCTGCTTCGATATTATTATCACGTATACTGAGCCTAGATTCAATCGACTTATTTTTATACTTTCCACTAACGCTTATATTGCTATATAAATAGTTGTTGAAAAACAAGCTAGTTATGTTAGACTCAACGTTAATATCCTGTGATTGTTTACTGCTCAACGTGAATTTCCCCGACGCAGCCCCCAGCTGATTGATGTCTAATAACTTGGAAGCATTAAATTTAACTAGCTCTCCAGCTAAATCAATTTTGATATTCTTTGATGCTATATCATATAGATTTAATTTGGTGTTAATCATTCCCGATGCTGAAGCTAAATTGCCTTGTACTGTAAGGTCCTTTATGTTGCCATTTATCTCACCCTGAAATGTACTATTGCCTAAAGCCTCTAGATGTATATTTTTTATCTTTCTTAAATTGGGGTAAAAGGTGAACACGTCTTCAGGCGAAGTATTGATTTGAGTGTTTTCTAATTTATACCTTAGTTCTTGTGGATCAGGTAGTCCAGTCATACTGAAATTACCAGTCAATACCGTGTTTTTGCCATACTTAATCTGCAAGTCAGAACTCTTCAGGTTGCTAATGGTCCCAGTTGCATGGCCATCTAAATCTAGTTCAAGGTCTAGTGTTTTTACTTCTGGAGCAAAAAATGCAATGTCTTTAAAATTGACATGAGAGTTGCTGAATCTTCCATCAAGCTTTATCCGCGTAATGAAATAAAGCATATCATCATTGAATGATGTATAGTGCATCGTAAACGAATTCCCTATTCGACTATAGGGGGTAAGAATTTCTAGTTCATTAAACGTCATGGCACGTGGATGCATTTTCATCAAGGCGCGCAATGAGTTGATTTTGAAACCACTTCTTTCTTCTGTTTTTAATTGAATTTGGGCAGACATGGTGTCTTGCTGTAGACGAATGTTTTTAATTTCCCCATCTATTTTTTTGAATAAAATATGCTGCTCATCAAAGTGGGAATACATCGGTCTACTACTTTGCATATCTGAACTGAATGTTCCGTTCGCTAAATTGAGCTGTTCAACTTTGATATCCCATTGGTCTGGATTCCAACGAGCATATATATCATCTTTTGGGATTAATGCTGCTGGCCTTTTGCCATCATATTGTTTGATTCCAAATGTGGGTGCTTTTATCTCAATTGCATTAATGTTGATGGTTTTCTTTTTGAGGTCGATGTCCTTAGCCGATAAATCAAGTTTGGCCAACGATAGATTCATGTCTTCGCCACGCCAGCCATCTTCTTTTATAAACCTAAATTGAGTGATTTCAAGTTTTTCCAAGGCTAGTTTGATATTGCTATTCGATGTAGTCTTTTTTGGTGAGGATAATGCATCAAGTATAAATTGAGTGTTCCAAACTGAATCAACTCGCTTTAAATGTATAAAGCCTTTGTCTAGGCCAATGTAATGAAAGGTGATATTATCTTTAAGAAAGAACCAATCGGTAATTCGAAGTTTTGCAGCAGCTGCATACAACAAGGTGTCCTTTTGTTTATCTCGAACCAATACTCCCTCCAAGATGAATTTGTTGAAAGGGGAGATGTCTACCGATTTAATGTTAATCTCTGTCTTGAGGTTTTTGCTTAGTGTAGTAGTTGCATAGCGAACTATGTATTGTTGAACAGAACTCAAGTGTATTAATCCCCAAATGGCTAAGAACAAGCTCACTAGGCTAATTAAAAAGTACGTCGCTATTTTTTTTATCCTTTTCAGTAACTTGCTTTGTTGTAAAATTAATGTTTCCTACTTAAAGACAGCAGGCTGGAATGTGAATTAACGCTTCTTTGCATTTGCGCAATTAAATCAATAGGCTTCGGCATCATCATCACCCCGCTTATCTCCGATTGCTTCCATTTTTTGGACTTTTTTCTTCTTCCATTCAATTTGAATTACTTCGGTTCTTCCAATCTCACCTCTGTTTCCAATTTTATATCCCATGTCTTTCAAGTCATTGGCAGTATTTATTGAAAAATCATGTTCAATCATCACTTCATCTGGGAGCCATTGATGATGAAACTTGGGGTTGTTCACTGCGTCTTTTGGTGTTTGATGAAAATCAATAATGTTGACTAATGTTTGAAATACTGAAGTAGGAATAGTTGTTCCACCAGGAGTGCCAACTACTAAGTATGGTTTATTGTGTTTTAAAACAATAGTAGGAGACATTGAGCTGAGCATTCTTTTGCCAGGACTGATAGCATTTGCGTCCTTGCCTAAAGCGCCATACATATTAGGCACTCCAGGTTTAACCGTAAAGTCATCCATTTCATTGTTAAGGAAAAATCCTGCCCCGCCAACAACTGTTTTTGAACCATATCCTCCGTTCAGAGTGGTGGTAACGCCAACTGCATTTCCATATTGATCCGCAACAGAAAGGTGTGTAGTTTCTTCACTTTCTGGATTGACATTTCCTGGACTTATTTGAGTGCTCGATGTTGCTTTGCCGGGTATAAAATCAATCATTCTTTTTTTTAAGTAGGCATCACTACCTAGTGTTTGAACAGGTACTTTTACATAATCTTGATCACCCATAAACTCAGCTCTATCTGCAAAAGCTCTGCGTTCAACTTCAACCATTAATTGTACGGATTCAGGCGTTTGAAATCCCATAGATTCAATATGCCTATCCTCAATCATTTTTAACATCTGCTTTATTAACAAGCCGCCACTACTTGGCATGGGCATGCCAATGATAGTATGGTCTTTATAGTCAAATTGTATAGGTTCACGTTCAATTGCTTTATATGCTGTTAGGTCTTCTTTGGTTATAATTCCTTTTCCTCTTTTCATTTCGGCACTAATAAGTTCTGCGGTTTCTCCTTCATAAAAACCCTTTAGACCTTTGTCACGGATTCGGATAAGTGTAGCAGCAAGATCCTTTTGAATGAGTGTGTCACCCGCTTTCCAGGGTTGGGATTTTACAAATACTGGTACAACCGTATTGTATTGAATAAACTCGTTGCGGTCTTCATTGAATGATTCAGCTTGAGATGCTGTAATCGCAAAACCATTTGCAGCTAGATCTATTGCGGGCTGGATAATTTCAGTAAAGGATAGTTTTCCGTAATGGTGTGCTGCAAAAAAACCGGCAACAGATCCAGGTACTCCACTAGCTAAGTGGCCATTTTGACTGAGGATTAGCAATGGGTTCCCTAAACTATCGAGGTACATATTTTTGGAAGCAGCAGATGGTGCTTTTTCCCGATAATCGATTGTGATGGCTTTCTTTTCATCAGTATACCCAACTAAAAAACCACCACCACCCAAGTTGCCCGCTACCGGATACACAACGGCTAAGGCCAATTGTGTAGCTATGGCTGCATCAAATGCATTGCCCCCTTTTTTTAAAATGAATAAACCCACTAAACTCGCTAATGGATGTGCAGAAGAAACTGCGCCTTGACCACCAATTGCCCTCTTTTGAATAGTGTAATGAAAAGCGTCTATGCTGTTATTTGTTCCTTGAGCTGAACCCAATAAAGGGATGAACAGCTGGCATAAAATACAAACAAAGAAGGTAAATTGAAATGGAATTCTTTTCATCCCATAAAGATAAAGATGATTTTAAAAGTATTTGCCATGAAGGTGGACTGAATCGGTCCATTTCTTTACTTTTAGTCCTTATTACGTATTACCGTTCTAAAAGAACTTGATTAGTATGATGAGACTCAATAGATATATACATGTATTCGCCCTTTTTCTTTTCTTTTTAGGGTGTTTTGTGGGCTCCGCAACGGCACAAAAGCCTACTCAACAAAATAGTGCTGACATACTTCATGCTATAAAAAAGCTCAATGTATTGGGGACTGTACTTTACGTGGCAGCACATCCAGACGACGAGAATACTCGATTGCTCGCTTATATGGCAAAGGGCCGGCAGTACCGAACCGGTTATTTAGCCTTGACACGTGGAGATGGAGGTCAGAATCTTATCGGTGATGAACAAGGGGTAGAGCTTGGATTAATTAGGACACAAGAATTATTAGCAGCAAGAAGAGTGGATGGTGCAGAACAATTTTTTTCACGTGCATTTGATTTTGGCTATTCGAAGAGCACCGAGGAAGCACTGCTTTTTTGGGACCATGAAAAAGTACTTTCCGATGCCGTTTGGGTTATACGAAAGTTTCGTCCGGATATTATCATTACCCGATTTCCCGAAGATAATAGAGCGGGTCACGGGCATCATTCTGCTTCGGCAGTAGTTGCTCATGAAGCCTTTGTTGCGGCTGCAGATCCGAAACGATTCCCTGAGCAGTTTAATTTTGGTGTAACACCTTGGCAAGCAAAACGAATCATGTGGAACACCTTTAGTTTTGGAGGGAACAATACTACTGCTGAAAATCAACTGAAGATTGATGTTGGTGATTATATCCCACTTATAGGAAAAAGCATTGGTGAAATTGCAGGCGAAAGTAGAAGCAATCACCGTAGTCAAGGGTTTGGTTCGTCTTTGTCAAGGGGACAAGTTATGGAATATTTCGACCATATCCAGGGGGATAAAGCATCAATCGATCCTATGGAATCCATTGATTGCAGTTGGAAACGTGTTTCTTCAAAACTTTCTATCGAGCCAATGGTAGTTCAATTGATCAATGGATTTGATATGCAAAATCCGGCTGCATCAATTCCTCATCTCATATCCATACGAAAAAAAATAAGCGGCATTGAAGATATCTACTGGAAACAAACTAAGTTGGCTGAAGTTGATCGGTTGATTCAACTCTGCGCTGGGCTTCATCTTGAAGCATTAACAACAGATGATTATGCTGTTCAAGGTGACACCTTGAACTTTGCCATTTCAATGAATAATCGTTCTAGCGTAGATATCAAGTTGAAAAAGATACATGTAGGAAATATAGAAAGTACGCCAAGTCAGGTGTTGAAGAAAAATCAAAACTGGGTACAATCCATTGCACTTCCTATTTCAATCGATAAGCCAATTACTCAACCCTATTGGTTGCAACAAGAAATGAATAAGGGATCCTTTAATGTGGTTGATCAGAAGTTGATTGGGCTAGCTGAAAATCCACCCGTGTATGAGGTCGAGGCGCTAATTGATGTACTCGGAGAGGAAATCGTTTTCTCCATCCCAGTTCAGCACAAACATGTTGATCCAGCAAAAGGCGAAGTGTTTCAGCCGATATACGTGGTGCCTCCAATTTCGGTATTATCTGAACCAGCGGTATTCGTTGTAAATAAAAACAATCTGGTTGATCCAGTATTTAAAGAAACCATTATTCCAAATACCAGAATTTTATTTGATAGTCTATTAATTGGAAATGCGGCGTGGTCAATTCGAATGAATAGTCCAATTCGATTTGAGAGTGGATACCCAAAGTCGTATTCGATTGAAATGCCTGCATCAGAAATTGGAAATCATGTTGAAAAAAAATCGCTTATTCTTCAGGGCTTTCAAGGGATGAATACAAAAGCATTCGACAAGCGAATGAAAACCATTCAATATGAGCATATTCCAACGCAACATTATTTCATTACCAACACGATGCAGTTTATGCCAGTTGACCTGAAAACAGCAGGTTCAAAAATTGGCTACGTAGCAGGTGCAGGAGATAAAGTTCCTGCAGCACTAATGCAAATGGGGTTCAATGTTACCATGCTATCACAGGATGATATCGTACTAGGTAAATTAAATCAGTTTGATGCAGTTGTTATGGGTATCCGAGCCTATAATGTTCACGAGTGGCTTGAACAAAAACACGACATACTCATGGATTATGTAAGGCAAGGTGGTAATATGGTTGTTCAATATAATACGAGCAACAATTCCCCCTTTTTTAGAGATAAGATTGGTCCTAAGTCATTTTCCATTTCACGAGGTAGAGTGACAGAAGAAGATGCAGCTGTTACACTTTTCGATGACACTGACCCCATCCTAAATTTTCCTAATAAGATAACGAAAGACGATTTCAGCGATTGGATCCAGGAAAGAGGAATTTATTTTGCAGAAAACTTTAAGCCTAACTACCGATCCGTACTGTCTATGCATGATAAGAATGAATCAGCGCTAGACGGAAGCCTCATCGTTTGTAATGAGGGGAAGGGACGATTTATTTATACTGGCATCGTATTTTTCAGGGAATTGCCGGCGGGAGTTCCTGGGTCTTTCAGGCTTTTTGCTAACATTGTTTCTAACCCAAATAAAAAAATGAATGAGTCAAAATAATTTACGCAGATCACCTGGGTTTGCATTAGTAGTGGGCATTGGATTTGGATTACTTATTGCGTTAATTAGAAAAAAAATGGCACTTGGCTTATTGATAGGCTTGCTTGTTGCAGCCATTATATACAAGCGAGACAAACGATGAAAAGGACAGATTTAGATGAGGTAGACAGCGTGCCAATTTTTCCAACTTGGGGTTATTGGTATGTAATTATCGTATTACTATTGGTTCTAGAGATCGTGATTTTTAACTCCATTTCAAATTAAGCTCTTGGGATATGTTGATTGGATAATTTTATTGTTAACCCTAGTTGGTGTTGTTTTATATGGCATCTATAAAGGGAAATCGATTCATAATATCGATGGATATTATAGAAGTAATAGACAACTACCATGGTCAATGGTTATGTTGGGTGTCATAGGCACGCAAGCTAGTGCTGTTACGTTTCTTTCTGCTCCCGGACAAGCCTATACAGATGGGATGAGGTTTGTGCAGTATTACTTCGGACTTCCACTAGCAATGATAGTACTCTGCATTACGTTTATTCCACTCTTCCACAAATTGAACGTCTATACTGCTTATGAATACCTTGAGAAACGATTTGATCGGAAAACACGTTCATTGGCTGCAATATTATTTTTGCTTTCAAGAGCCTTGTCTACTGGCATAAGTATCTATGCTCCAGCCATCATTCTTTCTTCCATTTTAGGATGGAATATATACCTCACGAATTTTCTTATGGGAGGTATTGTTATTTTTTACAGCATAAGTGGAGGGGCAAGGGTGGTAGCGTATACTCAGCAATTACAGTTGATTATCATTTTTGCAGGGTTGATACTTGCTGGGTACTTGATCATGGATTTACTTCCTCATGAAGTAGGATTTTTCTCGGCTTTGAAACTTGGAAAGGATTTCGGTAAGATGAATATTATAACAACAGGTATTTCAGAAGGTCGTTTTAATTGGAATGACCGATTCAATATCATCAGCGGAATCATTGGCGGATTTTTCTTAGCGCTATCTTATTTTGGGACAGATCAAAGTCAGGTTGGTAGATACCTGAGTGCAAGTTCAACTAGGCAAAGTCGTATTGGACTATTAATGAACGGAGTGGTTAAGATCCCCATGCAATTTTTTATTCTATTATTGGGGGTACTCGTCTTCGTATATTATATGTTCCATGCGTCTCCTTTATATTTTAATCAATTGGCTATTGATAAATTAAAAGGTACGTCCTATAAATCTCGAACAATTGAATTAGAGGCCTCTTACAAAGAGCTGTCTGTTGAAAAAAAAATATACTTGAATCAGTGGATGACCGATCGAAATGCTTCGGCTAAATTAAAATTGGATGAAATTGAAGGGAAAGAAGAAACGATGAGGGATGAAGTGAAGGGTATGATAAAAGCGTCGAAGCTGCCTGTAGAAAGTTCGGATACCAATTATATTTTCATACGATTTGTAATGGATCATATGCCTCATGGATTAATTGGATTATTAATTGCCGTTATATTTCTTGCTGCTTGGGGGAGTATTTCGGCTGCCTTGAACTCATTATCCGCCTCTTCATTAATCGATTTTCATCGACCTTTTGTAAATGACAGTTTGAGCGACAAACAAGAGTTTGTCTTATCCAAGCGGTATACGTTTCTCTGGGGTGTCTTTTGTGTACTATTTGCACAATTCGCAACGGGTATGGGAAGTTTGATTGAAGCAGTTAATATATTAGGGTCCTGGTTCTATGGCGTTATGCTGGGCATATTCCTAGTTGCCTTTTACCTAAAACATGTTGGCGCCAAGGCAGTATTTTTTGCAGCTATTGCCGGTGAAGTACTCGTACTAGCCATGTATTTCTGCACCGATATTGGATGGTTATGGCTAAATGCTATTGGGGCTTTAGCCGTGTTGTGTTTCGGGCTTTTACTACAGGGGATTTTGCCTAGAGCTAAAACAGCGTGAAATATCGGTAGAAAGAAGAAGTTAACCAATCTTGTTAACTAAAGAGGAGAGAGTGTGCCCGGGGCGGGAATTGAACCCGCACTCGCTTTACAGCGAACAAGATTTTAAGTCTTGCGTGTCTACCAATTTCACCACCCGGGCGATTATTGAAAAAGCAATATTTTATCAATAAGGTATAAAGAGAGGTCGTTGTATTATACTTCGCGAAGTGTAATAATTGCATTACCGCTCAACACATGCGCAAGATACTAAAAGGGATTGAAATTCGTGAGTCACTTTTCATATTTTACCCCATCTTTTTGACTAACTTGTTTGTAGACTAGGTAACTTTTCATCTTAAGAGGCTAGCGATTAACGAGATGCCGGAAAACAGAAATCCATTCTCTCGTTATTACCTATTGATTATTCTCACTTTAATATGCCAATAATCTAACTTTTTGTATTAGTTTCAATCCATAACCAAATAGAAGCGTTGAGGGTATTCAACGTCCAATTCTTAGG
>CAJBBV010000128.1 GCA_903951405.1 uncultured bacterium | reverse complement strand
GTCTATTCAAAGTTTGTGTTAATCCTCACTCAACCTGGAGAACAAAAAGGAGTATTTGGAGTATTAGCGAACTTAGTCCCAGCAGATCTTCCTTGGATTTCGTTGTATTTCCTTTTCGTTGTGATCTGCTTTGTCATGTTCTTTGTTATTTTCTTATCTAAATTCCCAAAAGTGGAATTGAACAACGACGAAAAAGCAGGACTATGGGAAACTCACTTGAAACTATTCAAACAACGAACAGTGATTTTGTTTTTCCTAGCCATGGTATGCTATGTTGGAACAGAGCAAGGCGTTGCCAATTGGATTTCTCAATTCCTTTATACCTATCACGGACAAGACCCTCAAAAAGTGGGTGCCGAAACCGTTGCCTATTTCTGGGGACTTATGACTGCAGGAGGAATTCTTGGATTGCTTTTACTAAAATTAATGGATAGCCGAATTGTACTTGCCATCTTTACTGGATTAGCCATGGTATCCCTTGCAGCAGGATTATTCGGGTCCTTACAAATTGCTCTCATTGCATTTCCACTGGTTGGCTTTTTTGCTTCAGTACTCTATCCCATCATATTTTCTTTAGCACTTAATTCTGTTACTGAGCACCATGGTTCATTTGCAGGTATCATAGTAACAGGCATCATAGGTGGTGCAATTCTACCCCTCATTGTTGGCTGGCTGGGTGATCAACTCGGACTCCGCATGGGGATGTGCTTCTTATTTTTATCACTTGGCTATATTTTCAGCATTGGCTTCTGGGCTAAACCACTTGTTACAAACAAAACCATTTCGCTTTTCAAGAAAAAAACAGCACCTTTTAATTGATTAGTTCATGAACGAAAAAAAAGTGATTGGCCTTGACCTAGGCGCATCCAATATACGTGGCAGTGTGGTTCATGGTTCAATAATCTTAGACATAAAATCGAAGCCCATAAGAAGCAATGGTACTGAAGAAGAAGTCTTAGAAGACTTATTCTTCATCGCAGATCAACTTATTTCAGATGATGTTGTGGGTATTGGTATAGGCGTACCAAGCGTGGTAGATGTTGAACAAGGTATTGTTTATGACGTACAACATATCCCTTCTTGGAAAGAAGTACACCTTAAAAAAATTATGGAAGAACGATACAACCTTCCCGTATTTGTGAACAACGATGCAAATTGTTTCGCTATTGGTGAATATTATTTTGGCAAAGGAAAAGGATCAACTAATATGATTGGCCTAGCTATTGGAACTGGACTAGGTTCAGGACTGATCATCAATAAAAAACTATTTGCTGGTCCAAATTGTGGTGCAGGTGAGATTGGCATGGCAGATTATCTAGACCACTGCTATGAATATTATGCCTGTGGTCAATTTTTTGAAAATGTTTACCATACTGATGGACAAGAAGTATTTGAACGTGCAAAAGCGAATGATCCTATTGCGCTAAAATGGTATGCCGAGATGGGAACACATTTGGGGAATGCCATAAAATTAATCATGTATACCTACGACGCGTCATTGATTATATTGGGAGGATCAGTTCGATTCGCTTATCCCTACTTTAAAGACACCATGTGGGAAAGAATCAGGACGCTAGCCTATCCGAAGTCATTAGAAAAACTATCTATTGAATTATCAACGCTCGAAAATTCAGCGATACTTGGGGCAGCAGGATTGTACTATGATCAACAACAATAAAGAATAAGAAAATTTAAATACTAAGGCTACCCCAACCCTCACGATAATCGCGACGAACAAATTGATTGGCTGGCTCGTAGTTGGTCACCCGCATATTCTCGCCATCCCACTTTAATGCTTTGTAACGGCCACTGTACACATAACCTTCAGCATTGCCATAGGTTGGATCGTTCTTCTTTATTTTTTCACTAATATTAAAACTGCGAAGCAATAAATTTCCAAGCAATACAGTTTCAGTTAGCGGACCTGCATATCCTTCAAATGGAGAGTCAACTTCCATCTTTCCGTAACCAGCAATACAGGCATCAATCCATTGCCACCAATGGCCATCCATGCCACCAAATACGCGTGGATATTTTTTGGGAACGGCATCGCCACTAGAACGTAATGACTCAGGCCATAACCGTGGATTATTTCCTCCCCAACCACAAGACACCTTTCCTTTTGTTCCAATGAATAAAGTACCTCCTTCAAAATCAAATTCATTTGGCCAATCACTCAATGCCGTATTTGAATTCACATCGGGATCAAGTTCAGTAAGTCGTTCAGGCGTTATTCCCCCATCCATCCAATACAAGGAAAGATCTCTGCCATTTTTTTGTTTGAATGAAAATTTCAATGAACTAGAAACTGGCCCACTGTCAGGATGAACTCCTTCAGTAAATACTCCATTGTATACAGTGCTTGCACTTCCAGAAATTTCAGTGGGATACCCTAATCCAAGTAATCTAAACGGTGGCCCAACAATATGACAACCCATATCACCTAAGGCACCAGTACCAAACTGCCACCAACCTCTCCAATTAAATGGCGTCAGGTTATCAATATAAGGTGTTGATTTTGCTGTACCCAAAAAGAGATCCCAATGAAGTTCCTTAGGTACTGCAGGCCTTGATTTAGGCCAAGGTATTCCTTGTGGCCATACAGGCCTATCTGTCCAACAATACACCTTATCAATATCTCCAATAACACCTGCTTCAAACCATTCACGCATTCTGCGAATACCATCACTAGATGCACCTTGGTCACCCATTTGTGTAACCACTTTGTATTTCTTTGATGCTTCGGTCAATACACGGGCCTCATATATATCATGCGTCATCGGCTTCTGCAAATAAAGATGTTTATTCAATTGCATTGCACTTAGCCCAACGATGGCATGGTTATGATCTGGAATGGCTACAGTAACCGCATCGAAATGCTTACTTTCCTTAGAAAACATTTCACGCCAGTCATTATAATATGTTGCACGTGGAAACTCTTTACGCCGATCAGCCCCTTGTCTATCATCTACATCACATAGAAATGCAATCTCAGCATTCTTGTTTGGCGCAGTAGCAAAGTGACGAATGTCATTCACACCCTCTCCACCACAACCGATAGCAGCAATGTATAATTTATCACTCGGTGCCACATAACCCTTTCCCCCAAAAACAAACCTTGGGAGTATATAAAAACCAGTGGTAGCGATTGCAGCTTTTTTTAAAAAATCGGTCCGACTTATATTTTTCTTTGGTGAATTTGCTTTGGACGGCTTCATGTTCAAATGAATTTTGTTGAAATTTAACAAGCCTAAATTTAAGGGAAAACAGATTGGATTTACATAAATTCTAAATCTATTTCTTATACGATTTAACTAAATCGTTTTAGTAGAATAAGTAAGAAAGCTCTTTAATATAGATTCTGTTTATATTTGAATAATAATTTTAAAGAATGAAACGCATACATCTTTTATTATCAATAGTTTTTTTTCTTTCGTCACTGACAACTTTAGCGTCCAAGAAAGCGGATGAAAATCAAATCCCCAAGCATTACATTGGAGAACGATTTGGCGGCGGTATTGTATTTTACATTTATGATGATGGCAAACATGGATTGATTGCTTCAAAGCAAGATCAAAATCATGGTGTTGTTTGGTATAATGGATTGACAAGGCATGTTGGTAAACTAGAAGATGGATTAGGCTTAGGAAAAGAAAATACTCAATTCATATTGAATAAGCTGATAGTAGATGATGCCCAAGGAATCTTCGCTGCTAGAATTTGCGCTGAATATACTGTAACAGAAGGCGGCAATATTTATAAGGACTGGTATCTTCCATCAAAATTCGAATTGGATTTATTGTATCAGCAACGAAAAATAGTTGGTGGATTTACGCACGACAATTATTGGAGCTCAAACGAATACCAATACAACAGTATATGGGTGCAAAATTTCGGCAATGGACAACAGCGTATTAGCAACTCAGAATCGTATGCCAATGCTGCAAGAGCCATCAGGGCGTTTTAAAATGGGCATTGTATAATTCCCCTATCTTTTCTCCCTGTTTTTACCTTCTTCAATCAATCATATAATAAGATTGAATAGCATTTTAATCTATAGAAAATGTTATTCAATATTGCTTTACACGCCTTGAATATTCGGCTCTAATTTGCCGAAAATCGTGTACATTTAGGAATGCCGTTATGTAAATAAATTAATCTTAACTCATACTCATAAATTAATTATCATGAAACGCAGAGCCATTCTTAAAAACTTAACAGTACTCCCTCTAGTTGGAGGAATTTTCGGATCTATCATTCCTACTGAAAAAACTGTTGCTGAAACATCCACGGGAAATAAACGTGATGTATTCAAAGAACTTGGTCTGAAGACTTTTATAAATGCAGCAGGAAGCTATACTGCAATGACATCATGCTTAATGCCTCAAGAAGTCATGGATGCAATCAATAGCAGCTCAAAAGAATTTGTAATGCTTGAAGAAGTGCAAGATAGAGTGGGCGAAAAAATTGCAGCGATGTGTCATGCTGAAGCCGCCTTTGTTACGGCCGGTTGCTGGTCTGCCCTTGTTCTTGGTACAGCTGGAGTACTAACAGGCATGGATCCAAAGAAAGTACTTCAACTTCCAAAGCTAGAAGGCACAGGAATGAAATCAGAAGTGATTATTCAAAAAAGTCATATCAATGGATATGATCATGCATTAACCAACACAGGCGTTTCAATCATTCAAGTGGAAACACTCGAAGAAGCAGAAGCAGCAATCAATAATAAAACCGCCATGTTATGGTTTTTAAATAGAGAAGCTCCAGTAGGTAAAATTCAACATAAAGAATTTTTAGCCCTTGCAAAAAAACACAACTTACCAACGATGATTGACATCGCCGCTGATGTGCCTCCTGTCGAAAATTTATGGAAGTTCAATGACATGGGATTTGACCTAGTTTGTATCTCTGGCGGAAAAGCATTGTGCGGTCCACAAAGTACAGGTATCCTCATGGGCAAAAAAGAGTTAATTGCTGCAGCGCGATTAAGCGCTCCACCGAAAGGAGGCAATATTGGTCGTGGCATGAAAGTCAATAAAGAAGAAATCATAGGAATGTATGTTGCGCTAGATGAATACGTGAAAAGAGATCATGAAAAAGAATGGAAATTATGGGAAGATAAAATATCAGTGGTAAACAATATTGTTCTACAAGTAGATGGTGTTAAAACAGAAGTAGTTATTCCTCCCATTGCTAACCATAACCCATCGCTAAGCATCACATGGGATCCTGAAAAAACCAAATTAACCCGCAATGAGTTAGCTGAAAAGCTCCGCAAAGGAAACCCCGCTATTGAAACAGTTCCAGGTGATTTTGGAAACAATAATATTAGAGTCACCGTATTCATGTTAAAGCCTGGACAAGAAAAAATAGTCGCAACAAGATTAAAAGAAGAACTCCTATCGGCTTCTATTTAAGAAGTCATTTCGTAAATGTTTAAAAGTAAATATTATGCAGAAGTTTTTTGTACTCCTCTTTACTTTCGTTTTTTTAATATCCCTTGAATCTATTGCCCAACAGGCAGATATCGTCATTAAAGGTGGCCATCTTATCGATCCTAAAAATAACATAGATTCTGAAATGGATATTGCCATTAAAGATGGTAAAGTAATTATGGTGTCTAAAAACATAGACGCTTCCAATGCAAAACAACTCGTAAACGCAAAAGGGATGTACATCACACCTGGTTTAATAGACCTGCATGCCCACGTTTTTTTTGGAACCGAATCGGATAGATATTTAAGCAATGGATTATCTGCGGTAACGCCTGATGGCTTTACGTTTAGAGTGGGTGTCACTACAGTTGTTGATGCTGGCGGCGCAGGATGGAAATCATTTCCTACATTCAAAAAGAATGTCATTGATAATTCACAAACCAGAATATTTGCTCTCTTAAACATCGTTGGTGAAGGAATGCGAGGCGGTGCATACGAACAAGACATCAACGATATGGATCCCAAAATGACTGCCTATGTGGCCAATCAATACAAGGATTATGTAGTTGGATTTAAGGTCGCCCATTTCTTTGGACCAGAATGGACACCAGTTGACCGAGGCGTTGAGGCAGGAAGGTTAACCAATATGCCCGTAATGATAGACTTTGGAGGAGACTATCCTGCCAAATCGATTGAAGAACTTTTCTTCAAACACCTCAGACCAGGCGATATTTTTACGCACGCCATTTCTAAACTCAGACCAGGTGAAATTGGGTCTAACTATGAACGCGAATCGATTGTTGATGAAACAACGAATAAAGTAAAACCGTTTGTGTGGGAAGCGCAGAAAAGAGGAATTATTTTTGATGTAGGATATGGTGGTGCTAGCTTCGCCTATTCACAAGCCATTCCAGCCCTTAAAGAAGGATTTTTTCCTAACACCATCAGTACAGATTTGCATACGGGAAGTATGAACACCAGTATGAAAGATATGCTTAGCGTCATGTCGAAGTTCATGCACTTAGGGATGGACCTGAAAAAAGTTATTGAGGCCAGCACATGGAAACCTGCTCAAGTTATTCACCATCAAGAATTAGGTCATCTTTCAGTTGGTGCAATCGCTGACTTAACAATACTAAACATTAGGGAAGGTGATTTTGGATTTTATGACAAAACAGGTTTTAAGGTTTCAGGTAAAAATAAATTTGAGTGTGAACTAACCCTAAAAG
>CAJBBV010000127.1 GCA_903951405.1 uncultured bacterium | reverse complement strand
TAAACGCATTAGCATCACCAACTAAGTCATCAAAAACCAAGAAATTAATTCTTGGATGTTTATATTTTGGTTTATTTTGAATATACTCAGGTTCAACAAAATCATTTTTATTTAATATGACTAATTCTTCTGGTGTTAATAAATTTACATTTTCATGTATTCTCATAAATTTTCTCCATACTCTTATGTATTCATTAAAATCTTCAATTTCCTTTTTTTCAATCTCAATTTCATCAAGTTTATTTAATAATTTATTATCTGAATAATCAAGTATAATGTCATCATCATCTAAATATTTTAATGTTTCATATATTGGATTTGCAGCAGATAATATTGTTGGACAAAATACAATTACACGCATTTCTAACTTATTATTGTCATTATCATAAATAGGGTATTTTTCATAATTTTTGAGAAGTTTAATTAAACTATATGTTTTACCACTTCCTTTACTTCCAATAAATATAGATGTAAAAAAGCATGGTGGAAGATTTGGATTTATACTCCTTGGGGGTGGCTTCTTTGTTGTTTTTATTGGTTGGTTATCAAGACCATTTAAATGTTTTTCTGAAATCATTATAATTTAGTTTAGAAAATAAAAATAATCTAGATTATAATATAATATGGCATCTGTTGAAATTGATTCAGTAATGCCACAAGATTTAATTAACGCAAAACCAATTGCTGCATGCCTTAAAGAATTTTTTGGAACTTCTCCATTATCTCAATTTATGGACCAAACAAATCCATTAGCAGAAATTACTCATAAAAGAAGAGTGTCAGCTCTTGGACCTGGAGGATTAAATAGAGAGAGAGCAGGATTTGAAGTTCGAGATGTTCACCCAACTCATTATGGAAGAATATGTCCTATCGAAACACCTGAAGGACCAAACATTGGATTAATCAATAGTTTAGCAACTTATTCAAGAATTAATAAATATGGCTTTATTGAAAGCCCATATAGAAAAGTTGTTAATGGGAAAATTACAAAAGAGATTCATTATTTATCCGCAATGGAAGAGGGCAAGTATACAATTGCTCAAGCAAACTCTCCTTTAAGCAAAGAAAATACTTTTGTAGATGATTTAGTTTCTTGCAGAAAATCTTTAGGATTTGAGTTAGCAAAACCTGAAAATGTCGACTTTATGGACGTTTCACCAAAACAAGTTGTGTCGGTCGCCGCTGCTTTAATTCCATTTCTAGAAAACGATGATGCAAATAGAGCCCTGATGGGATCTAATATGATGAGACAAGCAGTTCCTTTAATTAAAAATGAATCTCCATTAGTTGGAACGGGTATAGAAAAAGATGTTGCTGTAGATTCTGGAGCTACATTGGTTGCAAAAAGAGATGGTGTTGTAGATAAAATTGATGGTAAAAGAATTGTCGTTAGAGTAACTACCGAAAAAGATCTTACAAAATCCGGCGTTGATATTTATAACTTAAGCAAATTTCAAAGATCTAATCAGAACACATGCATTAATCAAAGACCACTCGTTAAAGTGGGTGATAAAATTAGAAAAGGCGATGTTATTGCCGATGGTCCTTCAACTCAATTTGGAGAATTGGCCTTAGGTAAAAACGTTATGGTAGCATTCATGCCATGGCGCGGTTACAATTTTGAGGACTCGATATTAATTTCTGAAAGATGTGTAACGGATGACGTTTTTACTTCAATTCACATTGAAGAATATAGCATTATGGCCAGAGATACAAAGCTTGGTCCTGAAGAAATTACTAGAGATATCCCAAGCACTGCAGAAGAAAATTTAATAAATTTAGATGAATCTGGCGTTGTTTATGTTGGAGCAGAAGTCAAACCTGGAGATATATTAGTTGGAAAAGTGACTCCAAAAGGAGATTCACCAGTTAATGCTGAAGAAAAATTATTAAGAGCAATTTTTGGAGAAAAAGCAATCGATGTAAGAGATTCATCTTTAAAAATGCCTTCAGGAACAAATGGCGTTGTAGTCGAAGTAAGAGTGTTTAACAGACACGGAATTGAAAAAGACGAAAGAGCAATTTCTATTGAAAGAGCTGAAATTGAGTCAGTTCAAAATGATAAAAACGCTGAAGAAGAAATATTAGAATCCAACATTAAAGCGAG
>CAJBBV010000126.1 GCA_903951405.1 uncultured bacterium | reverse complement strand
ACTATGGAGAACTATTACCCTTATTGGAAGTTTGCTAATACGAAACTTTTAGCCTTGCTTGCTGAACTAACAAAAGACAACCGGTACAATATTATTTTAACAGGCGACCATGGATTCAGACGTATGAAGGAGGTCCCGCCTAATTATACCTTTACTGCATTTTATGGATTTGACTCGTCGCAACTCACTAACTTGAAATCAGTTCAAGATATTGGAAGTCTAATTAATGCTTCTTATTAGTCAATTTTTCACAACTAAGTCCTCTAGGTAAATAAATAGGATAAGATAAAATTCGCAATGTCTTTTTTGGACAATAAATCTGACTGAAATTTATCTCCTTTTTTATTTATCAATGTCACTTGATTAGTGTCATATCCAAATCCAGCACCCTCGTCCTTTAATGAATTTAGTATAATGAAGTCAAGATTTTTTGATTTTAATTTAGCCAATGCATTTTCTATTTCATTTTCAGATTCTAATGCAAATCCTATTAACACTTGCTCTTCTTTTTTCTTTAGTCCAAGACCTTTCAAAATATCATCATTCTTACAAAGAGTCAATTCGAGCTCTTCTTCTTTCTTTTTTAATTTCTGACTTGATGTAGTCATTGGTTTATAATCGGCTACTGCTGCTGCCATGAATATGATATTGACCTCATTAAAGTAAATTGCACACGCTACCTTCATTTCTTCAGCTGTTACGACTGAAACTACTTCAATCCCTTTATAGATGGGCTTCAAATGAGTAGGACCAAGTATTAGCGTCACTTCTGCACCATTTTCGTAGCAAGTCTCTGCTAAGGCGATCCCCATTTTGCCAGATGAATGATTACTGATGAATCGGACTGGATCAATGGACTCTTGAGTAGGCCCAGCAGTTATCAGAATTTTTTTTCCTGACATACTTTTTGTACGGCCATAATTTTCTTTAACATACAATACAATTTCTTCCGGCTCCAACATTCTGCCTTTACCTTCTATTCCACTTGCTAAAAAACCTTCTCCTACAGGGAGTATGTCATGATCAAGGGATTTTAAAATATCTATATTTTTTTGAGTTATAGGATTTAGCCACATGTCTTCATCCATTGCAGGTGCAAACATGATGTTTGTCTTTTTGCTTAAAAAGGTAGCGAGTAATAAAGAATCGCTTAATCCGTGTGCTGCTTTGGCTAATGTATTTGCTGTTGCAGGGGCAATAATCATCAAATCTGCCCATGTAGCTAATTCGATATGGTTATTCCATTGATTATTTTCATGTAAGTGAATCAACACTTGATTATTTGATAAGGTAGATAGCACAAGGGGCGATACAAATTGAACGGCCTCTGGACTCATGATAATTTTCACAGATGCACCTTCCTTCACAAGAAGACGTGTTAATGAGGTCATTTTATATGCCGCAATACCACCTGTTACACCTAATATAATTTTTTTGCCCTCTAACATTAAATAAATTTACAGCAAAAATAGCTCTAATTTTAGTTTACTTAAGATGGTAATAATAAGCAATCTTTCAGCTTTAAAGGATGTATTGAATTCAATGGAACATAAATCCATTGGATATGTGCCAACTATGGGCGCCCTTCATGAGGGACATCTTTCTCTTATACAATTGGCTAGAAAGCAATCGGATTTTGTGCTCGTAACGATATATGTAAATCCGACTCAATTTAATGATATAAAAGATTTTGACAAATATCCCAATACGCTTGATGCAGATATTCGAATTTTAGAGACTGAAAAGGTGGATGCTTTGTATGTGCCAACCTTTCAAGATGTTTATCCTAATGGGACTGATCGGTTGCCTTATTTCGACATTAATACTTTAGACCTCATATTGGAAGGAAAATATAGGCCAGGTCATTTTCAAGGGGTGTGCAGCGTATTGCATCGGTTTATTAGTTTGATAAAACCATCCAAGTTATATCTTGGAGAAAAAGATTTTCAACAGGTTAAAGTTGTTGATACACTCCTTAAAAATTACTTAAATGAGTTGGATGTTGATTTGGTGGTTGGTCCAACTGTTCGAGATGCAAATGGACTTGCATTGAGTAGTAGAAATAAAAATTTATCTATTCAGGGAATCGAAAGAGCAAGTTTACTATACCAGTATGTTCATAATCAGATCATGCATAGCCAATTTAAAAATGAGGATCCCAGGCAAATTGAGTTAAGATTTAACGAGTTTCTATTAATGAATGAATTTGATTCTGTCGACTATATAACCATTGCCGATCCAAATACCCTTAAACCTATATCGGACTTCAATTCTCCCGCAAGAATATTTATTGCTGTTTTTTTAGAAGGCGTTCGATTAATCGATAATTTCGAACTGTTATAATTATTTATATATGGGATATATTTCAGCCACAAAGCGCAAATCAATTTTAGATATCAAGAAAAAGAAGCAGAAACACGATAAGATTTCTATGCTTACTTGCTACGATTATACAATGGCTAAGATAATTGATGGTGCTCAAATTGATATATTACTTGTTGGGGATAGTGCGAGCAATGTTTTTTCTGGAAATACAGACACATTGCCTATTAGTTTGGATGAGATTATCTATCATGCAAAGGCTGTCGTAAAAGGTTCTAGTCAAGCACTAGTTGTAGTTGATATGCCTTTTGGTTCTTATCAGGTAAGTGAGGAAAAGACGATTGAGGCCGCTATTCGTATTATGAAGGAGACAGGTGCTAATGCCATAAAACTTGAAGGAGGTGTAGAATATGCTTCAGTAATAAAAAAACTTGTAGGTATAGGTATTCCCGTAATGGGTCATTTAGGATTAACTCCACAGAGTGTTAATCAAATGGGAGGCTACCAAGTTCAAGCCAAAGAAGATGTGACTGCAAATGAGTTGATAATTAATGCGATTGCATTAGAAGCAGCAGGTTGTTTTTCGTTGGTTGTAGAGAAAATTCCTGCAGATTTAGCTGGAAAGTTAACAGATCAGCTGGGTATACCTACACTAGGAATTGGTGCAGGGGTGCAATGTGATGGGCAGGTATTGGTAGTTAATGATATGCTTGGGATGAATCCAGCAATTAAATTGAAATTTGCTCGGGAGTATGTCAACTTGAGTACGACGATAGAAGTAGCAGTAAAGCAATATATACACGATGTGCAGTCTGGTACATTTCCAGGAGTGCATGAATCATATTAATTCAGTAGCACTCAACCCTAAATTTCCGGAATATAGTTTTTCGTAGTATTCTTTCGCTAAGCGATTACTATCGAATTCAGGAATTATATCTATCATTCCATTTTTTATAATTTCAAGCCATCGGTTTGGATAATCGTAATACATTGGAATCACTTCGTTTTCTAATAAGTCAAATAAGTTTGATGCATCAATGTCATCTTGTTGGTGTTCTGGTAAGTTTACATCAGCATGCTTTTGAACAAAGCAATTGATTTTGTCTTTAGCAAATTCTGGGAACCATCCGTCTGGTATTCCAACATTAACGGATCCATTCATAGCGGCTGCCATGCCACTTGTTCCTGAGGCTTCATGCCCCATTCTGGGCACATTAAGCCATGCATCTGAGCCTTTTTTTAATTTTTTTGAAAGATTTAATTCATAGCCTACCAAAATAGAGCAGTTGGAATATGTTTTACATAATTCAACTATTTTGTCAAAAATTCCTATTCCAATATAATCCATTGGGTATGGTTTGCCTGCCCATATGATTTGAATTGGCCTTTCGGGATTGGAAACTAGTTTGTGGAATCGATTCATATCATGGAAAAATAAATCTGCTCGTTTATATCCAGCAAATCGTTTTGCAAAAACGATTGTGAATACATTCTCATCATAAATTTCACCACATTGGTCAGCTACAATTTCAATCAACTCTTTTTTATATCTTTTTTTTAACTGTTGAATTCCCTGATCGTTTTTCCCTTCCAATTCAGTATATAAGTTTTGATCATGCCAGTATTGAAAATTTTGTGCATTTGTAATCGATATAATCTCACAAATATTCCCATGTTCACTCCATGTAGAACATAATTTTTCTAAGTGTATTTTTGATACTGCGTTAGCGCGGCCAGAGATTCTCAGTGCGGCAAGTGTATGGTCTAGCTCATCATTTTCGGTTTTTGTAATGGCTTTTATTTCTGTAAGCGGAATCCCGCAGAAGTATCCCATTTTTTCCAATAACGACAATTTTGTTTTTTGATTACCGGCTTCTTCTGGAGTATGGTTTGTAAAAACTAAGTGTTTTTTTAGCTCATTACTATTTTTATATTTTTTATAAAGATGAAATCCAAGTGGCAGCGCATGTGACTCATTAAGATGATATATGTCTGGCTGCCAGTTCAATAATTCCAGTAATCTTGCTCCACCTTCACCTAACAATATGGCCGCAGCAATTTTTGCTTCTGGATTTGCGTCATATAACTTGTGGGAAATGGTTTTTGCTAGGTAGTCGTTTTCGGGCAAGTCTGTAGAGAGGAGAAAGATTGGAGCTGTTTTGAAAATTTCTGGCGGTAGATAATAGGCCGTTACATAAACATCATGTCCGGATACCATAATTTTAAATGTAAGACCTGTTGGTTTTAAGAACCCATAGACTTTCTCCTGAAATAAAACGTCCATGGTTTGATCTTGTTTTCTCACTTGGTCATAGTACCCATATTTCCATAGAATTCCTATGCCAATAATGTTTTGCCTCAATTCAAAAGCACTTCGCATATGAGAGCCTGCTAAAAATCCTAATCCTCCCGCATAGGTTTTCAATGCCTGGTCAATGCCAAACTCCATACAGAAATAGGCTACCTTTTTTTCAAATTCTTTCTGGAATGGATATGGGTGGGAAACAATAAATTCCATGTTTTGGTAAATCAAACGATTGATAAATGCTGATAGATTCTCGTAATGTTCGTTTAAACATCATCCAAATTGTTAAGCAATATTACCTTCCACATTCTCAGGGCAAACTGATTTTAGTCATTACTGTATAAGACAAGGGTCATTAGATATCTAATGACCCTTGTCTTAATGTAGCAAAAGGATGAAACTAACTTAAAATGCCTTTTACAATTTTTCCTTCTACGTCCGTGAGGCGAAATCTACGACCTTGGAATTTAAAGGTGAGTTCTTCGTGGTCAATTCCCATTAGATGCAAAAGAGTTGCTTGAAAATCATGTACATGCACTGGGTCTTTTATGATATTATAGCTGAAGTCATCAGTTTCTCCATAACTGAAGCCATGTTTTACTCCTGCCCCAGCCATCCACATACTAAAGCATCTAGGATGATGGTCACGTCCATAATCATCTTTTGTAAGTTTTCCTTGTGAATACACTGTTCTGCCAAATTCACCTCCCCAAACAACTAGAGTGTCTTCAAGCATTCCTCGGCGCTTTAAATCCACTATTAATGCAGAGGTAGCTCTATCGGTTAGTTTACTTTGTTCTTCAATGCTACTTGGTAATCCGCTATGGTGATCCCATCCTTGATGATATAATTGGACAAAGCGAACATCTTTTTCCAATAATTTTCTAGCTAGGATACAATTTGATGCAAATGAACCTTTATCCTTACTATCTGGACCATAAAGATTAAATACTTCCTCGGGTTCATTTGTAGTATCCATTACTTCAGGCACTGAAGTTTGCATCCTATAAGCCATTTCATACTGAGCTATTCGTGCATCAACCTCAGGGTCTCCCCAATTTCCATTTTGATATTGATTTAGTTTGGCTAAATAATCAAGCATCTCTTTTCTATCTTCTCCATCATAGCCTTCGGGATTATTTAAAAATAATACAGGATCTTTTCCTGAACCAAATTGCACGCCTTGATGCTCTGAAGGTAAAAAGCCATTACCCCATAATCTAGCGTAAAGAGGTTGATCTTTTGGTGCATTTTTGGAAACTAATACGATGAATGAGGGCAAGTTTTTATTTTCTGAACCTAACCCATAACTTAACCAAGCTCCCATAGAAGGTCTTCCTGGAAGTTGATGACCTGTTTGAAAAAATGTAATGGCAGGATCATGATTAATTTGTTCAGTAAACATCGATTTAACAATACATAGCTCATCAACTACCTGGGCAGTATAAGGCAATAAATCACTAACCCATGTTTTACTTTTCCCGTGTTGTTTGAAAGAATACATTGATGGCACCATTGGTAATGAGGCCTGATTGGCGCTCATTCCTGTAAGGCGCTGCCCTTTTCTAACTGAGTCTGGTAATTCTTTTCCAAATAAGTCTTTTAGTTTAGGCTTATAGTCATACGTTTCAAATTGTGAAGGGCCTCCGCTCATAAATAAGTAAACAACCCTTTTTGCTTTTGGTGCAATTTTGGGTAAAGCCTTCATGATGTCTTGCTCTAGGGTATTACCGAATGATTGTGCTGGCGCTAATAGGCTCTGTAATGCCATTGCACCAAACCCCATTGCGGTTTTATTTAGAAAATTTCTTCTGTCTAAACTTCTGTGAAGTTTTTCCAGTTCAGGATGATTTAATCTAAATTCCTTTTTATGATGGTGTGACATGTTTTATCTTTTTGTTATTGTCGCGTCTGAATTTAATATGGTGCTTGCCACAACGGCATTAGCTGCTATTACTTGCAAATCGTCTGACTTATTTAATTGATACATTCCTGCATTGGTCCATCCCTTTACTTTATCGGGTGATTTTTTAAATTTCGTCAGCTGATCTTGAAACAATTGGGTTAAGAGTGAAATTTCTTTACTGTCTGGATTTACGCCTGTTAATTTTCGGTAAGTAGATCTAATTGATTTAGTAAGATCTTGTTCATGGCTCATTGATTCGCCAAGCACTTTTGATGCTTCTAAAAAAGTTGGGTCGTTTAATGTTACAAGTGCTTGTGTGGGAGTATTTGTTTTTTGCCTACGAACCAAACATGAACTTCGTTCTGATGCATCAAAGATTGCAAGTGTAGGATTTGGAACAGACCTTTTTAATACTACATATAAACTTCTTCTATATACTTCAGCAGTTGAATCTTGCACATAGTCTGCCATATTAATTTCCCAGAGCCCTTCAGGTTGATATGGCTTCATGCTTTTACCACCTATTTTTTTGTTCAATAATCCAGATGCAGCCAATGCATTATCTCTTATCATTTCAGCTGATAATCGATTAGCTGGACCTCTTGCTAATAGCCTATTGTCAGGATCTAATTCTCTTAGTGATGATGAAGTATGAGAGTCTTGTTTGTAGGTGTTAGACATGACAATCATTTTATTTAATCTTTTCAAATTCCATCCTGATTCCCTTAGGTCTACCGCGAGCCAATCCAGTAATTCGAGATGGCTAGGCATTTCCCCTTGATTGCCAAAATTTTCAGCGGTTTTAACCAGGCCAGTTCCAAAAAAGACTTGCCACATTCTATTTACAGCAACCCGAGAGGTTAAAGGGTGTTCGCTTGAGGTAAGCCATTGAGCCAAGCCCCATCTATTCTTTGGTAAGTTTGTTGGAAATGAAAGAATGGCCTCTGGGGTATTGGGAAAGACTTCTTCTCCAGGGGCATTGTATTGACCTCTTAAAAGAATGGTTGCCTTTTTGGGTTTAGGCATTTCCTGCATAACCATGATTTCAGGAATATTCTCCGTAGAATCAATAAGTGTATTTTTTATCTTGATTAATGCTTCGCGTTCAGTTTGAATTGATTTGTTTTCAGCTTCTGTATAATAAGCTAGTAAAATCTTTTTTTCCTCTTTAGTCAAGTCTTTAGCATTCTTTTGAGTGATGGCTTTCCAACTTGCATTTCCAGCAAGTATGGTGATTTCGAATGGAGTCAACACTCTATTAAACACAGTTATGTCATCTACCTTACCATCTTTGAATCCTAGGCCTCGATCCCATCCACCAATTTGAAGTCCTGGTTCTGGATCATTATTAAATATGATGTCTTTATAAAGTTGGTCCATGCTGGTTTCCATGTTCAATTCAGCACCATCAAGGTAAAGTTTAAAGCCCTTTGCTTTTGACGAACCGTCATAAGTCATGTTGACATGTATCCATTTTGCTCTTGGAATATCTAATTGAGCTGTACGGGTAATTGCATCAGATGGAGCAGCATGCGCCATCATTATTTCAAACTTATTATTTTTGATTGATAAGTTAAACCCTTTGAAATTATAGAGCCTTTCTGCATTGCTTTTATGAAATATTACCCCAGCTTTCATTTCTTTCGGAATGAACAGCGACATGCCAATACTAAAAGGCTGAGATTTTCTAAATACACCTACAGATTTTAAGTCGAGATAAACATCTCCGTCAAGCAATAAGGCTTCTCCATTTTTATTTTTTTCGAATGCAGGCAACCCTCCTGAGTATCTTCCTCTTTCACGACCGAGTTCTGCTGTTTTACCTGTATCTATTTCATTAGCTAGCGTTCCGTTTAGCTTGTACAGTCCTTGTAACCCATGCTTTGGGGTTATTTCTTCTGACAAGGATTTATATTGCTCAGTGGTAATCCATTTCTCAAAATCATCATTGAATGATGTTTTAATACGTTCTATTTTGGCTTCTTGTTCGTCAACTTTTTCTTTTAGATAGTTGATGATCTTTTCTTTTTCTGGAGTGGGAAGCATCAATGTTGGCGTTGGCATATCATCATTCCATGAAATCTGCCCTGCCTCTGCCACATTGTTAAAAAAGCTAAATAGTTGATAGTAATTCTTCTGAGAAAAAGGATCATATTTATGGTCATGGCATCTTGCGCATCCTACTGATAAAGCCATGAATGCTTCTCCAAAGGTATTTGTCCTGTCCATCACATATTCTGTTTGGAACTCTTCTTCTATGATACCTCCTTCCATATTTTGTTGATGATTTCTGTTGAAGGCTGTAGCAATGATCATATCTTTCGTAGGATGAGGCATTAAGTCTCCTGCCAATTGTTGATGTATGAAATTATCATACGGCATGTTAATATTGAAGGCATTAATTACCCAATCTCTGTAAGGCGACATATCCCTTAATCTATCAACTGTATAACCATGTGTGTCTGCAAATCTGGCTAAGTCAAGCCAGTCGGCTGCCATCTTTTCTCCGTAGTGAGAAGAGGCTAAAAGACGATCTACTTGTTTTTCATATGCATTCTTACTTTCATCCTGAATAAATTGATCAATTTCTTCAAGTGTCGGCGGGAGGCCTGTTAGGTCGAATGAAAGTCGTCGTAATAAAAGTTCTTTTGGCGCTTCTTTACTCTGACTAAGGTTGTTCTCAATTAATTTAGCGGCTACAAATTGATCAATTACATTATTTGAATTACTGTTTCCTGTAGTTTGAGGTATTGATTTTTTTATTGGTTTCACAAATGCCCAATGTGGTTGGTATACAGCACCATCTTCAATCCATTTAGTTAAGTATGCTTTTTCTTTTGCACTTAAACTCAAGTGTGATTTAGGCACTGGCATGACGTATTCCGGATCTGTTGAAATGATTCGTGCGAATACTTCACTTTTTTTGAGGCTGCCAGGAGAGAGGGCAACTTTCCCTGGACTTTCTGGTAAAGGAGAATATGCAGCAGTGGAAATGTCAAGTCGCAATCCAGCTTTTTGTTTGGCTTTGTCAGGGCCATGACAGGTGAAGCATTTATCAGATAGAATTGGTTTGATGTGTTGATTATAATCTAATTGAAATGATATTTTTTTATATTCAATCGCCACATCTGCCGGAAGCTTTGGTATCTCATTTTGTTTAGGAGACATAACAAAAAGAGTAGGAATTAGCGGTATGATATATTTGAGCATCATGATCGTATTATTTCTTTATAGTATCTAGTTTATAAAATTCAAAATTGCCTGATTCTATTTTAACATGTGGCAACGCTTTTTTCAACTGATTTATCCCCAAGAGGGTTGTCTTTGTTTTCCAAAGATAAATTGTCTTTAAATTTTTACAAGCTATTAAATAGCTCAATCCTTTGTCTGTAATATTCGTTCCATAGAGATTGAGCTGTTGAAGCGCATCTAAATTATTAATGTCAATTAGTCCAGCGTCAGTAATTTTTGTATTTTCTAATTGAAGTTGTCTTAGTTGTTTAAAACCAGTTAGCTTTTGAATGAACTCATCCGTTATCGGTTGATTCGAAAGTTTTAGTGTTACTACTTGTTGATTTAATTTGGCTAAATCATCTACTATAGAAGGCTGAAGGTTTTTTACATTCACGAAGTTTATTGAAAGCTCATTCGATTCTTCTTTTATTTTATTGACGATGACATTTTTTGATTCCAGTAAATCTATTTCAGATTGGTCTGCCGCGGGAATATTTTTTTCTACTGATATGGTATGTTCAGCAACTGGTATAGGTGCACTCAGTTGAATGGTACTCTCCGAAATAATAGAGATAGCTTTCGTAGTATCTTGTTTTGTATTTATGGTGATTGAACCAAAAGGGTTTCCTTTGTCGATCCATTCGTGGATAATGTTAATTTCTTTGGCAGTAAGTTGCTTTTTACCTTTTGGAGGCATGTGTAGATCATCTTCCAACGGTAAGATGAGGTGAGTATATAGTCGACTCTTGCCGGCATTACCTGTTTTAATAATTTTGCCATTTTTTCCGCCTTGTAGAATAAATGCCTCTGTGTCTAGTCGCAGTTGACCTTTTCTTTTTATTTGGCTATGGCAACCATAGCATTTGTTTTGAAAAATAGGTTTTATTTGATCACGGTATAGAAAGACTTCTTCTGTTTCAGCAAGGGTGTTTGTGCTATCTGTTATTTCACTTTTTTGCAGAGGAATAGTAGGTATTGAATCTGTTAGTGATTGTTGTTCGGTTGAACCTGAAAACAAATACCCCTCTCCGTGGGTTAATGTTCCTCCAAAATGCCCAGCAATGGCCATCAGTATGCAGGTAAGCCAAATGAGAATTCGCCTATACGCTTTTAGTAAATATGCCACAATACTTAGCACAGCTGTAGCTATTCCAGTCCATTGATGCTTAAGCACAAGCGCCGAGTCGTAGTCACCAGATTGAGCAAGAAGATACCCTGCAATGCATGCGCTTATGGAAGTCAAAATGCCAATAATCAAAGCAAGTTCTAGCGCTGATCCAAGTGCTTCCCGCTTTGCTCTAGGGAGTATCGATATGACGAAGGCAAAAATAAATGTACCGATGGGTACATGAACAATCAATGGGTGTAAATGTCCAATAATAGCCTCAATTTCATATGTCTTTGTTACAAGAAACTCCACAGCAGTATACTTTCTTGTAATTTAACTGATTTGGGGCAATTGGTATTCGCATTTGCGAAAAAATGACTAAAACGTTTAAGTTGATTAGGCCTATACTCAATTTAAATTAGTCAATTTGATTAGTTCTATTCTTGTTTCGGTTACACTCAGAATTTCAAATTCATAGTGACCAATAATAATTTTTTCTTTCTCTTTTGGAATAGACTCATGGTGATGAATGATGAATCCCGAAAGCGTTTCGGAATTGTTCATCTCGAGGTCAAGTTCATATTTTTCTTTTAGGTATTCAATTTCTATCCTACCTGAAAATATAAATTCATTGGGGTTGATTACTTTTTCGATAAATTCTTCAACATCATATTCGTCTTTTATTTCACCAAAAATTTCTTCTAATACATCTTCCATGGTTACAATGCCAGATGTGCCACCAAATTCGTCTACTACCCAAGCCATGCTTTTGCGCTCTTTTATGAGCATGTTCATCAAGTCTGTAGCGGCCATGCTTTCTGGAACAGCAGGTATGGGTAATAAGATAGATTGGATGTCTACTGGGTTTTTAAATAATGATAGTTGATGAACATACCCAAGTATATTATCTATGTTTTTTTCATAGACTACTAGTTTGCTGAGGTTTGTAGAGACGAATCGTTTCTTTAGTACTTCAATAGATTCGTTTACGCTAATGGCTTCTATCTCTTTTCGGGGCACAAGGCACTGTCTTATTTTTACATAAGGTAATGTTAACGCAGCTTCAAAGAGGTCATTATTTAATTCTTGGTTTTCGAAATGTTTTTCATTTTTTTTCTGAAAAAAATGCTCTAGCTCAAGCCTATTAAAATTGTTTGCCTCTTGTTTTATTTTTAAACTTAGTAGGTTCCTTAGAATCCACTGTGACGCTTTGATGAAAATTTTTGCTATCGGGTAAAATAGCTTGTAGAAAAAAGCCAATATAGGCGTTAGAAAAAACAGTAATGTGTTGCTTTTTGCATGAAAAATGGCTCGGCAGAAAAAAAAGTAAATTAATATGGCAGAGGATGAAAGGGCAAGGTCGAATAGTATTCGTGTGTATAGAAAATAAGGAACAAATTGTTGATTCAAATACCCTTCGGTATACATCCAAAGTGGAGTTAACAGTTCATCGATTAACATGCCATAAATAACCAATGAAATAGAGAGCCCAACAAGCATTGCGCTAATAAACTTTGATGGCTCGCTCAGGAAGCGAGAGAGCGAATATGCATTTTTGGATTGTTGTTTTTTCTTTAATTCGATAGAGAGTCGATTTAAGGAAACAAATCCAACTTCTATGCCAGCAAAAAAACCACTTAGCATGAATGCTAGAATAATCCCAACTAATAGAAATGCGCCCATGGTTACAAATATATTGAAACTCTGTATTAGCCCCTGCCGATAAAATTCATCACGCTTGCAATGGTTTGTTCGGTAGCTGTTTTTAAATCATCATTTACGATAATAGCATCAAATTGATCTCGATGCTGTAGTTCAATGGTTGCCTTTTCAATCCTCATAGCAATGTTCTCTGAGCTATCCGTGCCGCGATTGGTTAATCGTTGTTTTAGTATTTCAATTGAAGGCGGTTCAATAAACAAGGTAAGTGCATTTTTGCCAAAGTGCTTTTTTATATTCAGTGCCCCTTTAACGTCGATATCGAGTAACGGAATTTTATTTTCTCTCCATATTCGTTGAATTTCATCCATGGTAGTGCCATAGTACAACCCAGGATAAACCATTTCCCATTCGATGAATGCATGTTGTGCTACTTTATTGTTGAAATCATCCTCAGAAATATAAAAATAATCAACGCCTTCTTTTTCGTTGCCACGAATTTTTCGGGTAGTAGCGGATACGCTAAATGATAGTGCTTCTGGTAATGCAGAAAGTAATTTCGTTTTGATGGTCGTTTTTCCTGCTCCAGAAGGTGCTGTCAGGATAATTATTTTCTGATTCGGTTCTTCCATCTTGATTTTCTATGAATCGATTCTACTGATTTGAGCGCCTAGTGCTTGTAAACGCTGATCTATGTATTGATACCCTCTATCAATTTGTTCGATGTTTTGAATGATGCTTTTCCCTTCAGCACTCAGTGCGGCAATCAACAACGCTACACCAGCTCGTATATCAGGGCTACTCATGGTAATGCCTCTAAGTGCTTGTTCTCTCTCTAGACCAATTACTGCTGCTCTATGTGGATCACATAAAATAATTCTAGCGCCCATGTCAATCAATTTATCTACAAAGAACAACCTGCTTTCAAACATTTTTTGGTGAATGAGTACGCTGCCCTTTGCTTGAGTGGCTACCACCAATAAAATACTGAGCAAATCGGGAGTCATGCCAGGCCATGGATGATCATAAATAGTTAGTACAGATCCATCAATAAAATTTTGTACTTCGTAAACATCTTGTTCTGGGATAATGATATCATCGCCTTTGATTTCTAGGTGTATGCCTAACTGCTCAAATTTTTGAGGGATAACACCCAAGAAGGGAATACCCGCATTTTTAATAGTGATATTACTTTGGGTCATGGCAGCTAAGCCAATGAATGATCCAACTTCAATCATGTCAGGAAGCATGGTATGGGTCGTTCCACCCAGCGCTTCAACGCCTTGAATGATTAATAAATTAGATTTAATGCCCGATATTTTAGCGCCCATTCTGTTTAGCATGGCGCATAGCTGTTGAATATAAGGCTCACATGCTGCATTGTAGATGGTAGTTGTACCCTTTGCCATCACGGCAGCTAATATAATATTAGCAGTTCCGGTTACGGATGGCTCCTCTAATAAAAGATCAGTGCCTTTTAGTTCCTTTCCATTCAATCTGAAGAAACCCTCACCTTGTTCATACTCGAATTTTACGCCCATTTTTTCAAAACCGATAATATGCGTATCTAATCTTCTTCTTCCGATTTTATCTCCACCAGGTTTTGGAATAAATGCTTTTTTGAAACGCCCAAGTAGCGGCCCAGCAAGCATCACAGAGCCTCTTAGCTTGCTGCTTTTTTTCTGAAATTCCGGGTCTTCTAGTTTATCTATTAAGATATTTTTGGCTTCAAATCGACAGCTATGTCGATCTATTCGTTCCACTAGAACTCCTAAATCTTCAAGTAAATCGATCAGTAAGTTTACATCAAGAATGTCTGGGATGTTATGCAGAATAACTGGTTCGGGAGTAATTAATACAGCACTAACTATTTGAAGTGCTTCATTTTTTGCACCTTGAGGAGTTATTTCTCCATGTAATTTCTTTCCACCATAAACTTCGAAAGCTTTCATGCAAGATGGTTTAGCGTAAAAGGTAGTTGGTTATTTAAAACGCTTTTTGCCGAACTTTTGAGGAGGTCTATTTTTGCCTCCACCAATACCACCGCCATTTCTGTTGCGTTGTTGAAATCCACCTCCACCACCTTTGCCGCGTTTCATGAATCGGTCATCACGTTCTCTAAAGGCTTTTACATATGGGGTATTGGTAAACTCTAATTTGCCTTGCGTGATGGTGTTCAATTCGCTACGGATACTTTCGTCTTGAACAAGTTCTTTATGCCAGGTATTGTAAGTCAGTTTCATGTAATACGCAATGGCATGTGCAAATCCAGAACGCTTTTCTTCATTCTCTTCAGCCATGGCCTTTTGTATCACCAATTCTAGGTGCTTACCTAAATGCGAATACCTCGGATGTCTTTTGGGATAAGGCAATGGGTTTGGTCTTGCTCTAAGTGATTCTCTTGTTGGAATTGGATATGGACTATCCACTTCCAATTTAAAGTCAGATATCAAGAACAGATGATCCCATAATTTATGGCGATAATCTTCAATATTTTTTAATTGTGGATTGATAAACCCCATCAATTCTATGACAGCCTGTGCATTTTTTTGCCTGCGTTCTTTGTCTTCTATGGTGAGAAGATGGGCTACCATTTTCTGCACATGTCTCCCATACTCCTTCATCTCCAGATGGTTCCGCGTAGTATTATATTCCATTATGATCGGTTGATAGCCACAAAAATAGGGATTCAATGGGGGATTTAGAGAATAATTTGTGGGAGAAGAGGGTTTTCATAATATTGTATTCATGTGTTTCCATATTGGGATCGATATCAAACGAAGTGAGCATATTAAGCTCAAAGGCGTCAAAAAAAAGGTTAGCGACTTCGAGGTGGCACTAAATCAACCCTATGCAAGTGGGTTTGATTATCCTCGTTGGCCAGTTTTTAAGCCAATTTCAGGGGAAAATGATGTTATGCCCGTGATGATGCATTGGGAATTCATTCCATCCTATATAAATACAATTGATTCGTTACACCATTTCAGAAAAGGGGGCTATAATCCTAAAACGGGAAGAAAAGACTTTCCACATAATACATTGAATGCTATAGGGGAGGAAGTACTTAACAAGCCCACTTATAAAGAGGCCGCATTAAAGCGTCGGTGTCTTGTCCTAGTTTCAGGATTTTATGAATGGCGTCACTTTACCCCAGCCTCAGGTAAGGATACGGCCTACCCGTATTATATTAGTTTAAAGGAGCATGAGTATTTTTTTATGGCTGGAATTTTTAATCCTTGGGTAGATCAATTGACTGGAGAGATGATCGACAGCTTTGCCATCCTAACCACAGCAGCCAATGACCTCATGGAGCAAGTTCACAATAAAAAGAAAAGGATGCCGGTAATCTTACCAGAAGAAGAAGCCGCAGAGTGGATTAAAGCCGATCTGAGTTTAGCTCGGATTCAGGAAATTGCTCGATTTCAACTTCCCTCTAACTGCTTGGAGGTAGATACTATTCGTAAAGACTTCAGACAATCGTCAACTCCAACTGAGCATCATACATATGAAGAATTACCTGCATTGATAGGATGAATGCCTGGTAACTTTTCAGCTATAGTGTGAATCTAAATAATGATTATGCTTCCGGCCTCATCATTGGGAAGAGTAGCACATCTTGAATAGAAGGTTGATTGGTAAGGAACATGCATATTCTATCAATTCCAAGACCAATACCGGCTGTTGGCGGCATGCCATATTCTAGTGCTCTTAAAAAATCATGGTCGATAAACATAGCCTCATCATCTCCACGTGCCATGAGCGCAACCTGATCTTCAAATCGTGCACGTTGATCAATTGGGTCGTTCAATTCTGTGTAAGCATTTGCTATTTCTTTACCGTTTACCATCAATTCAAAGCGCTCCACTAGTCCAGCTTTGCTACGGTGCTTTTTGGTTAATGGACTCATCTCAATAGGATAGTCAATGATAAAGGTTGGTTGTATATAGTGATGCTCGCATTTTTCGCCAAAGATGACATCAATCAATTTACCTTTTCCCATGCTTTTGTCTGATGCTAAACCAAGTTGCTTGCACACATCTCTTATCCCATCTTCATCTAAGTTTGAAATGTCAAAACCAGTATGTTCCTTGATGGCATCATACATCGTGACTCTTTTATAAGGCGACTTGAAACTGATTATTTTGCCATCTACTTCTGCATCTGTGGTGCCATTCACGTCAATAGCAGCTTTTTCCAGCATTTGTTCTGTGGTGTCCATCATCCACAAATAATCTTTGTATGCTGTATAAAATTCAAGTACAGTGAATTCGGGATTATGGGTGCGGTCCATTCCTTCATTTCTAAAATTTCTAGAGAACTCATATACCCATTCAAACCCACCAACAATTAGCCTTTTTAAATAGAGCTCATTGGCAATGCGCATATACATGGGAATATCTAACGCATTGTGATGCGTAGTAAATGGCCTAGCCGAAGCGCCACCAGGAATGCTTTGTAACACGGGAGTATCAACTTCAATTGCACCACGATCATTCAAAAATTCTTTTATGGAGTTGATGAGTTTTGATCGCTTTAGAAAAGTTTCTTTGACATGTGGATTGATAATGAGGTCTGCATATCGTTGTCTATACCGAAATTCAGGATCGGTAACCGCGTCAAAGGTTTCGCCCTCTTTTTCTTTTACAATGGGTAGTGGCTTTAATGATTTGCATAATAAGGTTAGTGTTTCTACATGCACTGATGTTTCACCGGTTTTGGTGGTGAAAACATATCCTTTTACTCCTATGATGTCACCTATGTCTAATGTTTTCCATAATTGATCATAGAGGGTTTTGTCTTCTGTAGGACAGATATCATCTCTTCTAACGTATATCTGAATTTTCCCACTATGGTCTTGTAAAACTGCAAAACAGGCCTTCCCCATATCGCGTACACCCATGATTCTTCCTGCTAGACAGACATCGCTGAACTCCGCTTTATTTTCTTCTCCAAGGTATTTTTCTTTGATTTCAGTTGCATTGATACTAACAGGAAACTCGGCTGCAGGATATGGATCAATTCCTAACTTTTGTAATTCGGTGAGTTTTTCACGTCTTATGATTTCCTGTTCTGATAAATTTTGTAAGCTCATTCTTTTAATAATTGAATGCAAAGGTATAAAATAGACGGTAGATGATAGAGGTTAGCGATTAGAAGATATATTTTATCGGTATTCGAAATGAAATACGATTTTATAACGACTTGCTTGCACCTAGTGAGAACAATGCAATGTCATATTTAATCGGATCGATTGGATCAAATTGTTTTAAAATCTTGGTCAATGCCAAAGCGCTTTTCCAGTCAGCTTTTTCCCCGTCACTCAAATTTAATTTTTGGGCTACACGCTGCACATGAACATCTAATGGACAAACGAGTTGGGATGGTTTAATGCTTTTCCAAAGTCCAAAATCTACACCAAACTGATCCTTTCTAACCATCCATCGAAGGAACATATTTAATCGTTTGCACGAAGAGTTATTCGCTGGTGTGGAGATGTGTTTTTTTGTTCTGGATGGACTGTCCTCTAATGAAAAGAAGTACTCATGAAATCCTCGGATGGCATTGCCCACATCAGCATCTTTTTTTTTCATACTATGTGTAAATGCCGTTTCCAAACTGGGTTCGCCAGAAGCTATAAGATAATGTCCTTTTGTATAGTGATAACGAAGCATTCGTATAAAATGAAGCAGATCTGTTGTGTTGAACGTTCTATGCTTGAAGTGCAAGAATTTTTTTAGTTCCTTTTCTTTGTGATGAACAATGAAATCGTAAGGCGAATCATCCATGAGGGAGATAAGCTCGTTGCATTTATTGATGATGGTTGTTCGATTGCCCCACGCAAAAATGGCTGCAAAAAATCCAGCAATTTCTATGTCTTGCTTCAGGGTAAAGCGATGTGGAATAGATATAGGATCTTTCTCTATGAATGAATGCTGATTGTATTCCTTCAATTTCTGATCAAGAAATTTCTTTAGGGAGATGACTTCGTTTTTTTTCATCACGACCTAAAGATCAAGACGTTGTAGCAACTCGTATCGCCTTGGCTAAGTCCTCTATTAAATCATCTGCATCTTCAATGCCTACACTGAGTCGAATTAGGGTATCACTCAGTCCATTTTTTATTCTTTCTTCTCTTGGAATTGACGCATGGGTCATGCTTGCAGGATGATTGATGAGTGATTCTACGCCTCCAAGACTTTCAGCTAGGGCAAAAAGTTTAGTGCTAGAAAGTAGTGTTCTTGCCGTTTCTATGGAGTCATCATGCAGTTCAAAACTAATCATGCCCCCGAAATCTTTCATTTGTGCTTTAGCGATTTCATGTCCGGGATGATCTGTAAATCCGGGCCAGTATACTTTTTTGACAGCAGGGTTAGTTCTTAAATATTGAGCTATGGCTGCACCATTTTGTGAATGCCGCTCCATTCTTATACCTAATGTTTTTATTCCTCTTAATACCAAAAAGCAATCCATTGGTCCTGGCACTGCACCACAACTTTTTTGAATAAAATAGAGCTCATCGCGGAGTAATTGATCATTCATAATCAGCGCACCTTGAATAACGTCGCTATGTCCACCAAGGTATTTTGTAGCAGAGTGCATAACAATGTCCGCACCAAGGGGTAGTGGGTTTTGCAATGCAGGTGATGCGAATGTATTGTCAACACATAATATCAGATTATGATTTTTAGAAATGATTGATACCGCTTTGATATCAACAATATTCATGAGTGGATTGGTAGGGGTTTCTGCCCAAATTAATTTCGTATTGCTGTTGATACAGTCTTCAATATGCTTAACATTCCCCATGTCAACATAATGAAAAACGATGCCAAATTTTTCATAGATTTTACTGAATAACCTATAGGTTCCTCCATACATATCATTGGCTGCAATCACTTCATCTCCGGGCTTAAGCAGCTTCATTACTGCATCTGTAGCCGCAACACCACTACCAAAAGCCAAGCCAAATTTGCCTTCTTCGATCTCTGCCAATGCTTCTTCTAAGGCTTTCCTAGTAGGGTTTTGAGATCGAGCATATTCGTAACCCTTATTGACTCCAGGAGCTTCTTGCACATAAGTAGATGTCTGGTAAATAGGGGTCATGATTGCACCCGTGCTTGGGTCAGGATGAGAGCCAGCATGAATGAATTTTGTTGCAGGTTTCATAATAACATAGTTAAGGTGTAAAGTTAAGTTTAAACGCTAAACTTTAGCGACTAAACTATTCACCTTAACTTTGACTTTATGTTTTATTCAAGTAAGATACCTGAGGTATATGAAGCAATTGGCTATCATGCCAAAACAATGAAAATAGAAGACGGTCAGCTTTTGTTCCATGACCTTTATCATCGTGCACATTTATCAGATGTCGGTTTTTTAGCTCGGTTACGAGAAAATAAGTGGTTAAAGGCAGGTGTAAAAAACGCAGAAGAGCTGCTTGTCTTTTCAGCATACAGCCGGGATCAATTAACATCAATTTTCCCCGATAGTATTGAAAAAATAAAATTGGTTAAGCCATATGTTGAACCCGAGCTAAAACCAAATAACGAAAATGATCGGGATGCAGTTCGATTCGAGTATACCAAGGGCGATGCTTATTTTTTATATGCTGGTCCAATTCACTCAGCTGCCAACCTAGTTAATTTATTAAAAGGCTTTTCAATCTTTAAAAAAAGATTGGGGAGTAATATGCGATTGGTATTATCTGGTACGCTTAATAAATCTGCCAATCGATTCCTGCATGAACTTTCAACCTATAAATATCGAGATGATGTCATACTCACTGAAAAACTATCTCCAGAAGAGGAAATCAAATTGATGTCTACTGCTTATGCACTAGTTCATCCATGTCGTTGGGATCGTTTCAGCATGCCAGTACTAATGTCAATGAAATTAGGGGTTCCAGTCGTTGTAGTAGATAATTCCACGCACGCTGAATTATCAGGTATGGCTGGAATGTTTTTCCAGGAAAATGACCCGTTGGATATTGGAGAAAAATTGATTCGTATTTATAGAGATGAACAGATTAGGGCTGATATGATTGGCACTGGGTTGATTCTCGCTAATAAATGATTCTTAAATTACTATAACTTCGCAGGATAAATTTAGATTATGATTCAATCAACGATTGCCATTGATGTAACGCTAGACGAGAGTAAAATTCCACATCAAATCTTATGGAACGCTACTCAGTCAAGTAGTGAAGAAAAACAAGAAGCTAAGGCAATGATGATTTCTTTCTGGGACGGTAAAGAAAGAGCTGCTCTTCGAATTGATTTATGGACGAAAGAAATGATGGTAGATGAGATGGCAGATTTTTATTATCAAACTATGATGACCATGGCAGATACCTTTGAACGTGCTACACACCAAAAGGAACTGGTGGGAGAGATGAAGGATTTTGCTAAGAATTTTTATGCTAAATTCAAGAAGTCACAAGAACAACAATAAGTCATCACCCACTCAACTTTTTAATTATGTCATTAGAAATAACGATAAACGAACAGTTAAAGAAAGCAATGCTCGCTAAGGATGAAAAAGGATTAAGGGCATTGCGGGCTATAAAATCTGCCATACTACTTGCAAAAACAGCTGAAGGTGCTGCGGCCGAAATTTCAGAAGAAGCTGAAGTTAAAATGCTTCAGAAATTGGTTAAGCAACGGAAAGATTCAATTGAAATTTTCGAACAGCAGAATAGAGCTGATTTGGCGCTGAAGGAAAAAGAAGAGGTTGAGGTCATTGAAAAATTTCTCCCTCAACAACTCAATGCCGATGAAATCAAGCAGGTTGTAGCGGCTATTATTCAAGATGCAGGTGCAACAGACATTAGTGCTTTAGGAAAAATCATAGGAATTGCTTCAAAGCAATTGGCCGGTAAAGCAGACGGGAAGGCCATTTCGACTGCTGTGAAGGAGTTGCTGACCAAGTAATCTCAATCCTTAGATTCCCTATAGGATTTCAACCACAGTATAATTCGCACAAGTATGGTTATTGATATCATAGTGTTATTGTTTGTTGTACTTGCCCTATATAAAGGTTGGTCGAAAGGCCTTATCATGTCACTGTTTGTATTGTTGTCTTATGCTGTTGCATTAACCTGTGCGTTTTATTTTTCCAGTAAAGTAGCAGGATATTTTGAAGCCTCGGCGGGGTCTGAAAGTAAATGGTACTCCATTCTTGCTTTTATAGCGGTTATGATTGGAGCAATTATTTTAGTCAGAATCATAGGTAAATTGATCGAAAAAACGGCTGAATTAATGTTACTCGGAATGGTTAATCGAATACTAGGAATTGTGGTTTTTGGACTAGTTTATGGCAGTTTATTGGCCATTTTGGTTGTTTATTTACAGAATTATGGACTTTTAGATGATAGTATGATACAAAATGCCAAAACAGGTTCTTATCTACATAATTATGGGGATTGGCTGTTGAAGAAATTGACAGTATGGATGCCAGAAATAAAAAATATGTTTAATAATTCAAAGCAATTTATTGAACAAAAAGCTACTTTATTGCCTGAATAATTCTTCCAAATCCGTTTGGTAATGCATTATATCATTCATTTTACTTTTCTTTGTTGCAATTCAAATCATCTGCATGTCCTATACGGTTAAACAAGACGGGAAATTTAAGTTCATAGAAGAGGGAGAAGGTGATCCTATCATCATGCTTCATGGACTATTTGGGGCAATGAGTAATTTCTCAGGTGTTATTGACCATTTTAGTAAAACGCACAAGGTTATTGTGCCACTGTTGCCACTTTTTGAATTAGACCTTCTTCATACTACGGTTGGGGGCTTAGAAAAATTTTTCCATAAGTTTATTATTCATAGAGGGTATCAACATATTCACTTGATGGGCAACTCCTTAGGTGGCCATGTTGCCTTGGTCCATGTGATCAAGAATACAGATCGAATCAAGTCGCTGATATTAACTGGCAGTTCAGGTCTATTTGAGAATGGCATGGGTGACACCTATCCGAAGCGAGGCGACTATGACTATATACGAAAGAAGACTGAAATGACCTTTTATGATCCGAATACCGCTACCAAGGAATTGGTTGATGAAGTATATCAAATTGTGAATGAGCGAATGAAGGTAATCAAGGTGATTTCATTGGCTCGAAGCGCTATAAAGAATAATTTGAGCGACGAGTTGAAGAATATTCACCTGCCTACCCTGCTAATTTGGGGAAATAATGATTGTATCACACCACCTTTCGTTGGCCGTGAGTTCAATCGTCTTATTCCACAAAGTGAACTTCATTTTATTGACCATTGTGGGCATGCACCTATGATGGAGGTCCCTTCAGAATTTAACATGATTCTTGAACAATTTCTACGAAAACTATCAAATCCTGCAGCTAATTTGTAGTAATATTGGTCTACTATTTTGATTCATGACATACTGCAGTCAATTACTAGATGTTAATGCGAATACGGTAGACATTCATGACCGTGTTTCTTTTGTGCTGGAAAGCATGGACAAATCCCATATTAACTTCATCCCAGTCTTAAATGGACTAGAATATATGGGAATGATCAGCGAAGCAGATTTGCTTGATGCTGATGCAAATGCCGAAGTCATTTCACTGGTGCGTTATTTCATCAAACCGTATGTTAGAACTGGGGATCATTTTTTATTAGCCCTAAAAGCAAGGGCTCGGTTTCATGTGGATTATGTCCCTGTGCTGAATGAAAAAAATGAGTGGGAGGGGGTTATCGGTATAGAAACATTGTTGAATCAGACTACTTCATTGATAGGGATAGAAGGCATTGGTTCGATGCTTGTGCTTGAACTAAGTAAGCAAGATTTTGCCTTAGGTGAAATTAATCGTTTGGTTGAATCTAATGATGGAATTATTCTCCAAATGAATACCATCCAAGACCAGCTCTCCGACAACATGCAGCTTATTCTTAGAATCAATAAGGAAGAAATATCAGACATCGTGGCTACTTTTCAGCGTCATGAATACCGCGTAATATACTATTACGGTGAAGAGTCATACAGCAATGCACTTCAAAGTAATCTTGATCATTTGCTCAATTACCTCAATATTTAATTTGGGCATATTTCTTTGTTAAAGCCAGAAGACCTTCTCCGCCAAACCATTAACTTGCACGAATGAATATCCTCTGGAAATATGCATTGTTGACGCTGATCACCATGCAGGCTATTCACTTGGTTGCTCAAGAAAGTCAACAAGGACTTACCCCGCAGGCATCAATTTTAGGAGATGCGCATGTTACTATTCGTGATATAAAAATTGATGGCAATAAGCACACAAAGGACTATATCGTTTTGAGAGAACTTCTACTTCAAAAGGATGCTGGATACACAATGAACAACGTGTTGTCTGCAATAAAAACAAGTAGACAAAATCTCATAAACACTTCATTGTTTGTAGATGTTACAGTAAACTTTACCAATTGGGTGAATGATTCACTCGATATCTATGTTGAAGTAAAAGAGCGATGGTACTATTTTGTGCTTCCTTATTTCAAACCCGTTGATCGGAATTGGAATGTTTGGATTAAGGAGCATGAAATGAATATGGATAGGGTAAACTACGGCATTAAATTTCTCGGAAAAAATATTTCTGGTCGGAATGATAGGCTTAATGTCTGGTTGTTAAATGGATATGCACAGCGTATTGCTTTAAACTATTACAATCCATTTACTGACCGTAAGCTGAGGCATGGAGTAGGTTTTGATTTTAACTATTCCCAAACGAAAGAAGTGAATTATGATACTAAGTTTAATAAGCAACAATTTTTCAGAAATGAAAACACGTTTTCTAGAAAAGTTTTATATGCTGGGCTTGTTTATTCTTACCGAAGGGGTTCGATAGAAAGGCATTACGTTAAATTGGGTATACAATCAGAAACCGTTGCTGATACAATTCTTACCCTTAATCCACAGTATTTTGCTACTCAAAAATCAAAAGTGGTATACCCTGAATTGAAGTACACGTATCACAATTATAACGTGAATTATATCCCCTATCCCACCCGAGGAAAGAGGTTAGAGATTGATTTTGTAAAGCGCGGATTAAATAAAGAGATGAATCTATGGCAGCTTTATATGAAAGCGGGTCGTTATGTACAACTGCCTAAAAAATTTTATTTCAGCTCAGTGGCAGAATTGCATCTTCGTCTACCATTTAATCAACCATTTGTAAATCAAAGCATGTTAGGGTATAGCGACTCTTATATGAGGGGGTTTGAATATTATGTAGTGGATGGTGTAGCAGGTGGTTATTTGAGAAATACTTTTTCTAAAGAAGTCTTGAAGTATAAACTAAAAACAGGCTTTCGTTCTAAAGCCTATGCTGAAATACCATTTCGATTTTACCTAAAGGCATTTTCAGATGCAGGAATTATATACAATAAGCAAAACACAATCAATAATTCCCTGAATAATAAAATGATGTATTCTGGTGGTATTGGACTAGACATCATTAGTATTTATGATATCGTCATTCGTTTTGAATATAGCTTTAATCAACTAGGAGAAAGTGGCATGTTTGTTCATAAAACGGATTTGAGGAATTGATTAGAGAGAAAGCTCGACGCTTGTTTTGGGTTGGGAGTTTGGGGTTGGGGGTTGTAAACTGGCATGGGTTGGAAGTTGGGTGTTGGGAGTTGAGTTCGCTGTACTATTCCCTATTGCCTATTGCCTCTTTCCTCTTGCCTCCTGCCTATTGCCTTTCTTTGTGCCTTCGTGCCTTTGCCCCTTTTCTGTATTTACTATTGCCTCTTACCTCTTGCCTATTCCCTCTTCCCTCTTCCCTTCCTTTGTGCCTCTACCCCTTTTAAAACCTATTCCCTATCTTTGTTTTTCATCCCGGCCAGTGCGGTAAACTCTTCAATCATGAAAGTAGCCATCTATAGTCGTGGTGGGCAAACAGTTCAACCTAGCGATTTGTTGAATTTGAATGATGCCCTCGGTAAAGCACATATCACGCCTGTGTTTTTCAAAGAACTTCATGCCCAGTTTCAAGAAGCAGTAGCTCAGCTATCTCAATACGAAACATTTACCAATGCGGCTGAATTAGATGATTCTTTTGACGCCATGATTAGTTTAGGGGGTGATGGAACTTTACTTGACACAGTATGCTTAGTTGGCGACAAACAAATTCCAGTACTAGGTATAAATTTTGGCAGACTCGGTTTCCTAGCAAGCCTTGGCAAAGAAAATTTAGAAGCAGCTGTAGATGCTTTAGAAAATCGGACTTATGTACTAGACAAAAGAGGGTTGCTACATTTGAACTCTAGCATTCCTCTCTTTGGTTCGGAACCCTTTGCCCTCAATGAGTTTACGATACACAAGAGAGAATTCTCACCCATGATTAAGATACATACCTACCTCAATGGTGAGTTTCTCAATACATTTTGGTCAGATGGAATAATAGTATCTACCCCAACTGGATCAACAGGGTATTCTCTAAGTTGCAATGGACCGGTGGTTTTCCCAGATAGCGAAAGTTTTGTACTGACACCCATTGCCCCACATAATCTAAACATCAGGCCCATTGTTGTTCCCAGCAATAACGTTCTTTCATTTGAAGTAGAAGGAAGGGTTGATGATTTTATCTGTACCCTAGATTCACGAAAAGAAGTGGTTGATAAAAAAGTTCAACTTGCGATTAAGAAAGAAGATTTTTCATTTAATTTGATCAGGCTGAATGAAAATAATTTTTTACGTACGCTTAGGGAAAAATTAACCTGGGGATTTGATACACGAAATCGATAATTGCTTCGTTATGGTCCAGATGCAGTCAACTTTTAATTCCTTTTAACATCCTGCTAGGGCATTTAAAAATACATTTACATTCTCATGACTAAAAAAGCCAGTTTATTTGTGGTGCTCATCTGCTGTGTGGGCTATTCTTATGCACAGCGTGATGCCATTGTGCAAGAAGGGGAAATTGGGCTTAGTATCGGTGCAGCACATTATTTTGGCGATTTAAATAATCAATCTGCTCTCAATAGGCCTAAGCCTAGTGTTGGCCTATTTTTTCGCAAACAGTTTGGAGGGTATGTTGCATTGAGGGTGAGCGGACACTATGCAAGCCTTGGTTATACGGATCAATTGAGTAAAATAGAGTTTCAACAGCGTAGAAACCTAAGCTTCAATACCGACATTTGGGAGTTGTCCCTGCAAGGTGATTTTAATTTTTTTCGATTCATCCCAGGCGATCCTCTTTACCCATTTACCCCGTATATCACCTTAGGCGTAGGTACATTTAACTATGATCCGTATGCTTTTTTAAACGGACAAAAATATTTCCTCCGCAAATTAGGCACAGAGGGACAAGGCACTGCGGCATATCCAGACCGAAAGCCATACAGTAATCAGGCTTTTTGTTTTCCCTTGGGGATGGGTGTTAAATACAATTTGAGTAAAAACATAAACCTAGCATTTGAAGTTTCTTACCGGTTCACCAACACTGATTATTTGGATGATGTAAGTTCTACTTACGCAGGTGATATCGTATTT
>CAJBBV010000125.1 GCA_903951405.1 uncultured bacterium | reverse complement strand
TCAGCACCACGCATAGAGCCTCCCCCAGCAGTTCTGTTTTCAGACTTTTTAAAATAAGGAAGACAATGGGCATAATCCCATGTTTCCATTCCAGGGTCCTTTGCCCACTTCTCATAGTCTAAAGGATTACCACGAATAAAAATCATTCCGTTAATGGAGCTGGAACCACCTAACAATTTCCCACGTGCATGATAAACACGTCTATTATTCATGAATGGCTCAGGCTCTGACTGATATTTCCAATCATAAAATTTACTACCGATCGGATAGGTAAGTGCAGCGGGCATATGGATAAAAATATCCCACCAAGAATCTTTTCTTCCCGCTTCAAGCACTAGCACTTTATGATTCGGATTTTCACTCAAACGGTTTGCTAAAACACAGCCGGCAGAGCCGCCTCCAATAATAATAGTGTCATAAATCTTATTCATTTCAATATCAGTTTTAATAAGGAGATTCAACATTTCCTAATTCTACGTAAACACTTTTCAACTGGGTATAATACTGAATAGCAGCAAGGCTATTCTCCCGGCCTTGACCTGATTGTTTGTTTCCACCAAAAGGAAGTTCAATAGGTGTTATATTATAATTATTGATCCAACATGTACCTGCTTGTAATTGATGAATTACCCGGTGACCGCGCTTTATATCATTTGTAAATACCCCAGCCGCCAATCCGAAAGGAGTGTCATTTGCTCTTTCAATCACCTCTTCTTCTGAGTCAAAGCAGAGTATGCAAAGTACTGGACCAAAAATCTCTTGCCTGCAAATTTCCATGGTATCATCGCAATCCGTAAAAATGGTTGGAGCTATGAAATTGCCTGATTTGATATCACGTCCCTTAAAGTCCTTCTCAGGCTGAAATCCACCAGTTAATAATGTTGCCCCAGAAGATTTTCCAGCCTCAATAAACTGAATTACTTTTTCCATGTGCGCTTTACTAATTAATGCACCCATCTGGGTATCAGGATCAGAAGGGTCGCCTAATTTTATTTTTTCAGTTCGCTCCTTCAGCTGTTGTAAAAATGAGTTATAAATACTACGCTGAACAAATACGCGTGTTCCATTGGAACACACTTCACCTTGTGTATAAAAATTTGCAAGCAAGGCTGCAGACACGGCACTAGTTATATCTGCATCTTCAAAAATAATCAAGGGAGATTTTCCTCCCAATTCCAATGTAACTTTTTTTAAGTGCGTTGCTGCACTGCTAAGAATTTTTTTTCCCGTTGCAACTGATCCAGTCAATGAAATCTTTGCAATACGCGGATGATCCACCAACATACCTCCAACCCTGCCGTCACCATGAACTACATTAAACAAACCAGCCGGAGCTCCTGCTTCCATAAATGCTTTAGCCAATTCAATCGAAGTTGCCGGAGTGAGTTCTGATGATTTAAAAATCATTGCGTTGCCACATGCCAACGCTGGTGCGGCTTTCCATGCAGCAATCTGAATTGGATAGTTCCATGCACCAATTCCAGCACAAACACCTAAGGGCTCCGGACGTGTATACCCAAAAGCGTTTTTCAAATCAACAAACTCCCCATGTATAGTTGCTGCCATGCCTCCAAAATACTCAAGAGCATCTGCAGCAGAAATAATATCAACAGCGAGGGCTTCAGAAATGGGTTTCCCAACATCCTGCATTTCTAAAATAGCAATTTCCTCCAACCTAGATCTCAAAATAGAAGCTGCTTTTAATAAAACCCTCCCTCGTTCTGCACCAGTTTTTATTTTCCAAACATGAAAAGCCTTTTCTGATGAATCTACAGCCGCCTCAATATCTTCATGGTTCGCCCTATAAACCTCACCTAAGGATTGATTATTTGCTGGATTATAATTTATCCAAGATTCCCTGTTTGAACTTGAAGTAAATACTCCATCTATAAATTGATTGTATACCATATTCTCGTTAAGAAACACGTTGCCTTTTAATTGATTTATAAAAATAAATGACCACCCCCAAAATAATCAAACCAACTGTATATATCCATGCTGCATATTGTTGATACCATTCTACCCCATAAGTAGCCGTTCTGGGCCAAGACACATTGATTACCATAAAAGTGCTCCAAATTAAGGCTAAAATATTAATTGGAAACCCCCACTTGCCTAACTTAAATCGAGCATCTGATACTACTCCCGAACGAGCCGAGTTAAACCTATTTTTTAGTTGAAGTGCAACCACTATCCAATAAGCCAGATTTGCCCAAAGTATTGCTATCGATGTAACCAACTCAAATACTTTTGGAAATTGAATATTTACCGCCAGAATAATGATGGCAAACAATCCACAAAGTAACGTAGCTAAAAGAGGAGTTTTCGTTTTTGATGAAACTTTCGACAAGGATTCACTAAAAGGCAAACATCCATCACGACCCATAGCAAACATTAATCGTACAGACCCGGAGTGAACTGCAAGGGTACAGACAATGATGGCAAAAATAACATTACACAGAAAAATCTTGCCTGTTGTTTCACCTAAGACCAATTTAACTAACATAGGCATCCCTCCGCTTATATTTCCTAATGCTGGATTAGCCAAATCCGGAGCTGCCATCAAAGCGAAAAGCAACACTAGTAATCCGGCAAATCCAGCAGCGAGAAGCGCCTGCAGTATTGCACGGGGAGCCTTTTTACGCGGATCATGTGTCTCCTCTGCTAATGTTCCCGCAGTATCAAATCCATACAAAACATAAGAAGCTGTCAAGGCAGTCGCTGCCAATAAAATCGTTAGGTCAGGAAAAGCGTTGAACCCAGAGCCAGTATGTTTAATTTGAATGACAGCTTCAATCGGAGTTCGTACCCTATGTAAAAACAAAAGAACAATCAGCAATATAATACCAACCAGTTCAGCGAAGACTCCAATATTATTAATCAGTGAAAGTAGCTTAATACCCATCGCATTGATTATCGTACTTATAATAATCAAAATAGAACCTAGCAGAATGGCATTAAAAGCAATAGATTTTGGATCATCTAATGTTCCAATTAGTTGAAAGGAACTTGAAATTTGAGGTAAGCTAACCTGAAGGGCCACAGCAACAGCAGCAATCGTAACAATTAGGCAAGCAAGGTATATCCAGCCTGTCATCCATCCAAGAAAAGGGTTTCCAGTAAACTTAGCCCATTGATAAACCCCACCAGATAATGGAAACCGAGAAGCTAATTCTGCGAAACATAGTGCCACTAAAAATTGTCCAACCAACACAAATGGCCAGGTCCAAAAAAAAGCAGGACCAGCAACGCCATACCCTAAAAAAAACATCTGAAAAAGTCCAGTGAGGATAGAAATATATGAAAACCCTGCAGCAAAACTTGAGAAGCTACCCATGGAACGCTTCAATTCCTGTCGATACCCAAAACTGGCTAAATCTTTGTTATCAATACCTGAAGAATCATTCATATTTCAATTACATATTATGGCCTTTGTTTATAGTATTTAAATCTGATGAACATTGTCCCCATCTTCAAACATTTCATCTTCCTTGGTGTTTTAGATCCTAATTACATTGAATATTGAAATGGCGCTCCACTATAAATTTTAATGTTCTCATTGGACCTGAGTTCAATTTATAAAAAAATCACCACGCTTCATTTATTTTTTAATTTAGTTTATGAATCTGCTTACAAACTATAAAAAATATCGCCATCTTACCTTTATTTTTTTAACTTAGTTGCGAGGCTGAATACAAACTAAAAAAACATGTCTATGCCCTTTCCAAAAATTGATCCAACCCTTACTTTACCCGCACAATTCTATACGAGCACTGAAATTTTCGAGGAAGAGCTAGAAAGGATTTTCTACAGCAAATGGATCTATGTGGCATGTGAAGTTGATATTCCAAAACCAGGAGATTACGTTACATTAAAAATAGGCAAACGCTCTTTTTTTCTACAGCGCTCAGAAAATGGCACGGTACGAGGATTTTATAATGTATGTAGGCATCGCGGCCATGAATTAGTTTCTGGTGAAAAAGGCAATTGCAAAAGACTCATATGCCCTTATCACAACTGGGCATATGGCCTTGATGGTAAGCTCGTTCATGCCCGTGGTATGGAGCCTGGCTTTCCTATTGAAGATTTCGGACTAGACCCAATAGAGGTTCGTGTAATTGGTGGCCTTATCTATGTATGCCTTACCTCTCCGGCACCTCCTGATATCGAAGATGTGCAAGCTAAACTTACTCCATATCTCGCTCCTTATGAATTGGCTAAAACCAAAATTGCATGTCAGAAGGATATTATTGAAGAATGCAACTGGAAATTAGTTATTGAAAATAATAGAGAGTGCCTCCATTGTACCAGCAATCACCCTGAACTCCTTGTACCATTATACAGCTCAGGATTTGGCAAGGGGCTAGACAAAGAAAATGTACAGGCCGATGAACGACGATTTCAGGAAGCCCTCCAGAAAAAAGAAGAAGAGTGGGAAACCCTTGGTCTGCCTTATGAATTGATAGAATTTCCAGACGGACTTTGGTTTCGAACAGTTCGCTTACCTCTCGCAAACCAATGCATATCCCACACCCTAAAACCAGAACATGCCTGTAAAAAGCTGCTCGGAAATTTCAAACAGCCTGAAGGAAGCGGTCTTTCATTGTGGACACATCCGAATTCATGGAATCACTTTTTGAGCGATCATATTGTCACCTTTTCCGTCTTCCCACTTTCTGTAGATAAAACACTTGTACGAACCAAATGGCTCGTTGCAGCTGATGCCGTAGAAGGTGTTGACTATGATCTTGACAACCTCACCCAAGTTTGGACCCAAACTAATGCACAGGATCAGCGATTAGCAGAAGGCACGTATCGTGGTATTTGTTCTGGTGGCTACAAACCTGGTCCATTAACTGAAGAAGAATACCTCGTACGTCAATTCCTTTCATGGTACAGCGATCAACTCACTAAAAGTCCAAAACACTAATGCCAAAAATAGTAATAATAGGAGCCGGTATCGTCGGATGCTCATTAGCCGACGAGCTCACAGAGCGTGGATATTGCGATATAGTCGTTATTGAAAAAGGCAAATTATGGAAGCCCGGGGGCTCAACAACACACGCCCCTGGTGTTGTTTTCCAGACCAATGGCTCCCGTACAATGGCCCAATTCGCCCGTCAAACTGTTGAAAAATTATATGATCTTCAACATGAAAACGAGACCTGTTTCCTCAAAGTGGGAAGCCTCGAGATGGCAACTACGCCTGAGCGACTAGCCGAACTTCACCGCAGAGCTGGTCTAGCCATGTCTGCCGGAATCAACGCAAAAGTAATTTCTAGTGAAGAAGCCTTGAAATTACATCCACTTCTTGTAACGGATAAAATACTAGGAGCCCTCTATGTTCCAGATGATGGAATTGCTAGGGCTGTAAGGGCTATCGAAGTCATGGGCAAACGATCCATTAGCAGGGGTGCTCAGTTCATAGATAATTGTGAGGTTCTTGCCATCGACCAAATCGATGGACATGTCACTGGAGTTCAAACAACAAAGGGGACATTCCAAGCTGATATAGTCGTTTCGTGCGCTGGGATTTGGGGACCAAAGATTGGAGCAATGGTAGGCATGTCTAAAGCTATTCAGCCCCTAGCCCACCAACTTTGCTATACTGACCCAATGCCCGAACTAGAAGCTTACAAAGGTGAAGCCGAATTGCCAGTATTACGTCATCAAGGGTCTGACCTTTATTTTAGACAGAGAGGGAAAAGCCTCGCTGTTGGGTGGTACGGTCATCGACCACTTCCTGTTAAGGCAGAAGACATTCTACCCTGCGAACTTGCTGAAATTATGCCAAGCCAAGTCCCATTCACTCCTAAGGAATGGGATGGCGCTATGGAACGTGCTATAGAAGTTATCCCTGTGCTGAAAAATACCAATATTGCCGAATCGATGAATGGTATATTCTCGTTCACGGTTGACAACTTCCCACTAATGGGTGAATGGTCTGGATTGAAAGGCTTCTGGGTTGCTGAGGCAGTATGGGTAACCCATGCAGCTGGTGTAGCAAAGGCAATGGCCGAGTGGATTGTTGATGGCCACCCCACCCTAGCCGTACATGAATGTGATGTTAACCGATTTGAGGCCCACCAGTTGGGCTCTATGCATATTGAACAAAGGGGTTCGCAGAATTTCGTAGAGGTCTATGATCTGCTACACCCGCTGCAACCCATGGAATCGCCACGTCCTCTCCGCACTACTGGTTTCTACCAACGTCAGCAAGAACTCGGCGGATACTTTCTTGAATCTTCTGGTTACGAACGACCACAATGGTATGAAGTTAATGCTCACTTAGTCGACCGCTATAAATGTCCTACCAGAGATAATTGGAGTTCAAAATTCTGGTCACCAATTATCGGAGCAGAGTCTTGTGCAGTCAGGGAAGGTGTCGGACTCTTTGATATCACAACCCTTAAGCGTATTGAAGTAACTGGAAAATTTGCATTAGAATTTCTAGAACAAATGACAACAGGCAACCTGCGCAAGAAGGTCGGCTCCATCACCTATTGCCTTCTTCTAAACGAAAGTGCAGGCATTCTGAGTGACATCACTGTTATGCGTCGTGGTGAAAACGACTTCTTCATCGGCGTAAATAGCAACATAGATATCAATTACCTAAAACAGTCAGCACCAGACACCGTTCATGTGCGAGACGTTACTGCAGGAACTATAGGGCTTGGCCTCTTTGGACCTAAATCGCGAGAACTAGTACAGTCGTTGACTACAGATGACCTGAGCAATGAGGCACTTGGCTACTTCCGGATGAAGAGTCTACATCTAGGCCACGTACCAGTAATGTTGTGCAGACTCTCCTATGTTGGGGAGTTAGGCTATGAAATATATACCACTGCTGACCTTGCGCTGAAACTTTGGGATACACTTTGGCAAGCAGGTAAAAAATATGAATTGATTGCAGCCGGTCGTGGAGCATTCAATTCTATGCGATTAGAAAAAGGATACCGCAGTTACGGAACAGACATGAGCAGTGAGCACAATCCACATGAAGCTGGCCTATCCTTTGCAGTTCGAAAAAACGGAGGTTTTAAAGGGGCAAAAGCATTCAATGAAATTGATCCAAACGCACTTAATAAACGTTTAGTATGTCTAGTGCTTGATAACCCAGAGCATGTGGTGTTGGGCAAGGAACCTGTACTACATCAAGGTATCGTCGTAGGGTATGTTACGAGTGCCTACTTCGGACATACCATTGGAAGACAGCTAGCCTATGCATGGGTTCCATCAGCATTAAGCACGCAAGGCACCCAATATACTATCCGATATTTCGACCGTGATTACCCAGCCTCCATAGGACAAGACCCACAATACGATCCACAAATGACAAGATTAAAATCATGACGAATACAAATCAAATATTGACTCCAGGAACGATAGGAAGAAGGAGGGCTGCCATTATTCCAGAACAGCCGCCACAATTGTGGAAGTCTGTAAAACCTAAGAAAGCATACGATATAGTCATCGTAGGTGGTGGCGGTCATGGATTGGCAACAGCCTATTACTTAGCAAAAAATCATGGCCTGACCAATATCGCAGTCGTGGAAAAAGGCTGGCTTGCAGGAGGAAACGCAGCACGTAATACCACAATCATTCGTTCGAATTACTTATGGGACGAATCAGCTTCTATATACGAGCACTCATTAAAATTATGGGAAACATTAGAAGAAGATCTTGGTTATGAGATGTTCTTCAGTCAGCGGGGTGTACTGACGCTTGCACATTCCGTTAGCGATGTGCGTTCTAAACGCCGAAATCTATATGCGAATGCCCTAAATGGTATCGACAGTGAATGGCTAACTCCTCAAGAAGTAAAAAAGCTAGTACCCATCATAAATATAAGCGAAGATGTGCGGTACCCTGTTCATGGAGCCACCTACCAACCGCGAGGTGGCATAGCAAAACACGACTGGGTTGCATGGGGCTATGCAAAGGCTGCAAGTGACCTAGGAGTGGATATCATTCAAGGTACCGAAGTGACGGGCTTTGACATCCGGAATAATAAGGTTCAAGGAGTACATACTTCTCAGGGAACAATTGCAACAGGCAAAGTGGGTCTTGTTGCAGCAGGTCATTCCTCTATTTTAGCTAATCTCGCCGGATTCTCCATTCCGATTCAAAGCAGACCATTGCAGGCACTCGTAAGCCCTTTACTTGAACAGGTACTTAACACGGTGGTGATGAGCGGAGCCGTACACGTATACGTCAGCCAAGCGCATAAAGGGGAGCTCGTAATGGGTGCTGGCACTGATGCCTTCAATTCTTATGCACAGCGTGGTGGATTCCATGTTGTTGAACATCAATTGGCTGCTGCGCTCGAATTGTTTCCAATCTTTTCACGCGCTCAAGTGCTGAGAACCTGGGGAGGTATTGTTGATATCGCTCCAGACGCCTCACCAATTATTGGCCTCACGCCAGTAGAAAATCTGTTCATCAATGCAGGATGGGGAACAGGTGGCTTCAAGGCCACACCAGGCTCAGGCTGGGTGATGGCTCACACAATGGCAAACGGCACACCACATAAATTAAACAAACCCTTTGCGCTAGACCGTTTCGCAACAGGGCATCTTATTGACGAACATGGAGCAGCAGGAGTTGCTCACTAAAACTTATTTTATGCTTTATATTCCTTGTCCATACTGTGGCTTAAGAAATGAAACTGAATTTCACTATGGAGCTGAAGCAGGGGTTGGCTATCCAGATCCCAATACATTGACCGACGATGAATGGGCAAAGTACATTCACATCCGTGCAAACCCCAAGGGGTGGCTTGCAGAGCGGTGGGTGCACTTCGCAGGATGTAGCAGGTGGTTCAATTTATGGCGCAATACAGTCACGCATGAAATTGGACCTGCATACCTTCCATTTACAGAACAACCAAAAGCGCCTAGTAACATCGGGCAGGAGGAACAAAAAGCATGAGCGAAATTAAATTCATTTTTGATGACATTACATACAAAGGTCACCATGGTGAGCCTATGTCAGCTGCCTTGCTGCGCAGCGGTTTACTCACTATAACCAACAGTACATATCATGGTCGTCCACGCGGTATAATCGGATTAGGTGTTGAGGAACCCAATGCAATTGTTCAGCTGATATCGGATACAAAAGAATCAATGCGTCCTGCCACAGTAATTGAAGTGGCAGATGGCCTCCATGTATCTAGCCTTACTGGCGTTGGCGCCTTGCCTGAGGCTCCTGATGAAGCACGCTACGACAAAACAAATCACTATGTTGATACGCTAGTAATTGGAGCAGGGGTTGCAGGGCTCAAGGCTGCCCATGAGCATCTACAGTTAGGACGCAAGGTTTTGCTTATCGATGACCAACCAAAACCTGGAGGTCACCTACTTCACCTTGGAATGAACTTACCCTCAGTTCTGCTTGATATTTTTACAAACGAGAACCTGACTTACGTGCCAAGATGCACTGCTATTGGATTGTACGACCAGAATTATATAGTGGCAGTTGAACGCCGAAGCGACCACCTAGGAGAAGCTGCTCCAGCCGAGCGTGCACGCATACGTGTATGGCACATCCGTGCTGATAAAGTTGTGTTAGCACCGGGTGCTTTTCAGCGCCCATTAATCTTTGCAAATAACGATAGGCCAGGCATCATGCTATCCCATGCAGCTGCAACCTATGTAGCGGTTTATAAGGTAGCAAGTTTCAGACAGGCAATAGTTGCTACTATTGACAATCAAGGATACCGCGATGCACTTCGACTTCACGAAGCTGGTGTAAAAATTGAAGGAATCTATGACGTGCGTCAAATTGCCTCAGGTCCAAGTATCGATGCGGCAAAAGCTGCTGGTATTCCAATCCGATTTCGCACCGCTGTTATAGATACGCTTGCCAATGAAAAAGGTGCTTGTACCAAGGTCATTTTATCAGATATAGATACAAATGAGACCTTTGAAAGAAGCGCCGATTTACTAGCCGTCTCAGGAGGCTGGACTCCTATTGCAGACCTACCTACATATATTGGTATAAAGCCTCAGTGGAGTGCGAAACACGCAGCATTTTTAGTAAATCATACAACCGATATTCTCCAAACTGCTGGCATGCTGGCAGGCGAATTTGGCGGCGACGACGATCCAGCCATATTCTTTGGTCCCACACTTAATGACGAACAGTCCCGCGTTGCATACATCGATTTTCAGCGTGATGCAACACTACATGATTTGAAAAGAGCAGTAGGCGCAGGTTTGCAGAGCATTGAACATATCAAACGATATACAACCATTGGGACTGCACACGACCAAGGTAAGACCAGTGGCATGCTCACGATAGGTGCACTTTGGCAATTGAATAATTCAACCGAAGGCAAAAATCACAGTCTCTCACCTGCAGATATAGGAACCCTTTCGTTCAGGCCTCCCTACATACCGGTTCCATTCGCCGCTCTTGCTGGACGTGAACGTGGACCACTTTCTGATCCTATTCGTATTTCACCTCTTCATCAATGGCATGTTGCAGCCGGAGCAGAATTCGAAGATGTAGGACAATGGAAAAGGCCCTGGTACTTTCCTAAAACAGGTGAAAGCATGGATCAGGCTGTGCGACGTGAGTGCATAGCAGCTAGAAAAGGTGTGGCTATCATGGATGCCTCTACACTCGGAAAAATTGATATACAAGGTCCGGATGCTGCTGTTTTTCTTGATCGAATCTATACAAATATGTTTTCGACCTTGCCTGAAGGTCAATGCCGCTATGGATTGATGTGCAAAGCGGATGGTATTGTTTTTGATGACGGTGTCACTACTAGGCTAGGCAAAAACCATTTCCTAATGACCACCACTACAGGGGGTGCTGCTCGTGTACTCGCATGGCTGGAAGAATGGCTTCAGACAGAATGGCCCGACCTTAAAGTCTATTGCACCTCAGTTACCGAGCATATTGCAACGATTGCATTGGTGGGCCCCAAAAGCAGAGAACTCTTGCAAGAGCTGGTGACAGACATAAACATCTCTAAAGATGCTTTTCCTTTTATGCATAGCCGAAATACCACGATAGACGGAATTCAGGTGCGCATTGCTCGAATATCTTTTTCAGGAGAGTTAGCATTCGAAATCAATGTTACCCACAGCTATGCTAAACATATTTGGGAAAGATTATGGACACTAGGTCGTCGCTATGAATTAACTCCATATGGTACAGAAACCATGCACGTGCTCCGTGCTGAAAAGGGTTACATTATAATTGGACAAGACACCGACGGCACACAAACACCATATGACCTCAATATGTCATGGATTGTTTCGAAGAAAAAAGAGTTCATCGGAAAGCGATCTTTTCAGCTTCCCTATCTGCAAGCATCTGGGCGACCGCAGCTTGTTGGACTGCTGCCTGAGGACATTGACGAAATCATTCCAGAGGGAGCATATATCACTTTATATTCCGCACAGGCTGATGAGGATGGCAAAACGCCTCACACTGGTTTTGTTACTAGCTCTTATCATTCCCCAGAAATGGGTCGTGCATTTGCATTAGCCTTAATAGCAGATGGGCTAAATCGATTAGGTGAAATAGTAAGCATTCCAATTGGGAAAAAAGTTCTAAGTGCTACTATCTGCGATGCAGTATTCATTGATAAAGAAAACCTTCGAAGAGACTAATTAATTCTATTTATAATTATGAAAGAAAGTCCACTACAACAAATGAACTTAGGAAAAATCACGACAGTGGCAATTCGCGAATTGCCGCTTTTGCATACCATAGATCTTCGAGTGGCACCTAGTACAAAAAGCTTTGAAGCAGTGACTGAAGCGCTGGGTATAAATCTGCCAGGAAAGACAGGTCAGTTTTTGACCAAACCAATACCTAGTGAAGATGAAGCACTTGCTCTCTGCCTTGCACCAGACTGGTGGCTAATTCTAGGATATCAAAAAGCCGAGCATACACTTGATAAGCTGCGATTAAACGATGAATACCATTTCAGCTTTGTTGATGTTAGTGGACAGCGAACCACTATTGAGTTAGAAGGTCCTAATGCACAAGATGTGCTTGCTCACCTTTGGGATCAGGATCTCCGCGAAAAAAACTTTCCTGTAGGAAGTGTTTCTCAAGGCTTAATGGCAAAGGCTCCTGTCATTATTTGTCATATCGCCCCTCATCGTTATTATGTTATCGTTCGAAGCTCTTTTGCATTACACCTGTGGAGTGCACTGTCAGATGCAGCGGTAGAGTGGATATAGACAAAATACTTCATCTGCTCTTGAGACCTTTAATTAAGCTAAATTTTTTCAGCAATTTATTAGTTGAACAAATGAATAATTGATTTCAATCATCTAGAAACTCAATTCTGCTTTTTCAAAATTAAGAAGGGTAAAATTCACTAAATATCGACTACCAGTTACCTGAATTAGAAGTAGGCTTTCCTATAACCAAACACTTGAATTACAAATAGATGAAGTAGCTATAGAATTAATTGTTATTTGTTTTTCCAAAAAAAATATTTAGTTAAAAACGCCCGACATAAAAATCATTTAAATCGGTAGTGTTGTGGTTTCTTTAATCTCATCCATTACTATGAGGCTATTAATATGTTCAACCATAGGTAGAATTGCTAATTTTTCTTGATAAAATCTATTATAAGTTTCCATGTCTTTTGTTACTAACTTGAGGTAGTAGTCAAAATTACCTGATACAAGACTGCAGGAAATGACCTCAGCATACTGTGAAATAATTTGTTCAAACTCGGAGAAATTATTTTTAGTTTGTTTGTCGAGCGTAACCTGACAATGCACACAGAGTCCCAAGGCTAGCTTCTTTCTGTCAACTAATGCCACATATTTTAATATAAATCCTTCCTTCTCTAGTCTTTTTATTCTATCATGAGTAGGTGTCACTGAAAGTTTTATAGCAGTACTTATATTTTTCAACTTTGCAAAAGCATCGTTCTGAAGAATTCTTATTATTTCTATATCAATGGAGTCCAGGGCCATATTATATTATTTTTTAAAGAGAAATTATTTCTGAAAGAGCTATTTTTTTGACATAAAAATATTATTATTTTCTTCAAATAGTTAATTAAACAGAATTTTATTCTTTTTTATTAATTAAAATTAAAAACATTTTCTTTTTAATGAAATTTGATAAGAAATAATAAGCGCAACAATGAAGATTGGAATACCAAAAGAGATAAAAGTACAGGAATATAGGGTTGGAATGACACCAGACGGAGTAGATGCATTGGTGAGGCAGGGGCACAAGATTTTTGTGGAGACTAACGCAGGTTTGGGTTCTGGTTTCTCAGACAATGCATACAAACAAGTTGGTGCAACAATTTTGCATTCAGCAAAGTATGTATATGAGTCTGCAGAGATGATTGTAAAAGTAAAGGAGCCTTTGCCACAAGAGTACAGTTTAATTTCTGCAGGCCAAATCGTTTTTACGTATTTTCATTTTGCTGCTTCAAAAGAATTAACTCATGCAATGGTTGCGTCAAAGGCAGTTTGCATAGCTTACGAAACAGTCGAATTGGCTGATGGTTCATTGCCATTATTGGTACCTATGTCTGAAGTTGCAGGAAGAATGGCAGTAAATGTGGGTGCATACTTTTTAGGTAAACCTTTTGGTGGGAAAGGTAAATTATTAGGCGGTGTACCAGGTGTAAAGCCTGCTGAAGTATTGATAATTGGCGGCGGAATTGTTGGTACTCAAGCTGCAAAAATGGCTGCTGGGTTAAAGGCTCAAGTAACTATTATGGATACCAATCTAAATCGGTTAAGATATCTATCAGATATCATGCCTCCCAATGTAGTGACACAATATTCTACTTTATTATCAATTAAAGAAAAATTGCCTACAGTAGACTTAATAATTGGTGCAATATTATTACCTGGTTCAAAGGCACCTCATTTGATTTTGAAAGAGGATTTATCATTGATGGAGCCAGGTTCAGTAATTGTAGATGTTGCTGTGGATCAAGGTGGATGTATAGAAACATGTAGGCCTACTACCCATGAAAACCCTGTTTATATTATTGATAATGTGTTACACTATTGTGTTGCCAATATGC
>CAJBBV010000124.1 GCA_903951405.1 uncultured bacterium | reverse complement strand
TCATTCAATCAAATTAGAAAATGCAAGGTATTCTTTCCTAAGAAACTTTTTATGAAATGAATAAGATGAGTGCATCATTTTAATCACTTTATATATATTTACACTATGGCATTACTAACAGCTACACCAATTTTAGCGTTTCTTGATAAAGACGAAACCATAACATTTTATACTCAAATCGGATTTGAATGCAATGCAAACTGGGATGGCTATTTAATGTTTAAACGAGATAATATCAGCATCCATTTATGGCAATGCAACGACGAGAATATACCCAAGAACACTGGGTGTTATGTATACGTTGACCAGATTCAAGATCTCTATCAGGAACTTTCAAAACTAAACATCATTCATCCAAATGGAAAATTAGAAACAAAGCCTTGGGGGATGAAGCAATTTAGTATTCTCGATAATAGTGGGAATATCATTCATTTCGGACAGAATATCAATTAATCCATTCAACAAGAAACAATAGAAAATATTAGATGTGTTAGAAATATCTAATTATTTTCACCAGAATTTTTATAAACCCTCGAACACGTTTTATGACAACTGACAAAACGACCAAGAATTCAACCCGAAGAGTACTAATTGCTAGCCTAGCTGGAACTACCATCGAATTCTTCGATTTTTATATCTATGCCACTGCAGCCGTATTGGTATTCCCTAAACTATTCTTTCCAAGCTCAAATCCAACAACTGCAACATTAGAGTCGTTAGCAACATTTGCGTTAGCCTTTATTGCTAGGCCCTTTGGTGCTGCACTATTTGGCCATTTTGGGGATAGGATTGGTCGGAAAGCCACATTAGTAGCTGCATTGCTAACGATGGGTTGCTCCACATTTGCCATTGGTTTGTTACCGGGTTATGATTCAATTGGTATTTGGGCGCCATTGCTATTAGCGTTGCTTCGATTTGGACAAGGACTTGGTTTAGGTGGCGAATGGGGTGGAGCAGTATTGTTGGCAACAGAAAATGCACCTGAAAAAAAGAAAGCATGGTTTGGTATGTTCCCTCAACTTGGTGCACCACTTGGATTTATTTTCTCAACGGGTATATTTTTAGTTCTAGGAAAAATTATGACAGAGGAACAGTTCCATTCATTCGGTTGGAGAATTCCTTTTATTGCTAGTGCAATACTTGTTGGCGTTGGCTTATATGTTAGACTAAAGCTAATTGAAACGCCCGCCTTTTTGAATGTATTAGAAAAGAACGAACTGGTTGAAATCCCTTTTATACATGTTTTCAAGAAACATTCAAGGGTATTAATTTTAGGTACATTTTCATGTGTGACAATTTTTCTTTTTTACTACTTGATGACTGTTTTTTCATTAAGTTGGGGAACATCAGCATTGAAATATACTAGAGAAGGATATTTATTGACACAAGTAAGTTCAATGCTATTCTTTACAGGTGGTATTTTAATATCCGCTGCACTTGCTGGCAAATATGAAAGAGTAACCGTTTGGATTTATGCAAACATTGGAATCATCCTATTCGGTTTCTTGTTTAAATACCTTTTTATTACTGAAAGTTGGGATTCAATAATTGTATTCCATTACATCGGCTTACTGCTTGTTGGTTTAACTTATGGAATAATCGGCACTGCCTTAGCTGAACTGTTTCCAGCTCCAGTAAGGTATACAGGTGCTTCGTTGTCATTCACCTTAGCAGGTATCTTAGGAGGTTCACTTACGCCATTTATTGCTACTATGCTAGCAAAAAACTATGGAGTAGACTATGTAGGCTATTTACTTTCTGGAACAGCGATCATAACATTAATTGCACTTTTTCTAGCTAAATCGGATATGAAAGAAGTAAAGTAAATACTTCTAATAGCGAAATTATTCAAGACAAGCATTACCGCACTTATTAGAAAGTGAATAGTATAGGTATGCGTCAATTCAATTGATGAACTATGTCGGGATTATCCTTTTAATAAACTCCTATTGAGTTCTTTCAAATTTCTACAACCACTTAGTGCCATGCCTAGATCCAGTTCATCTCGAAGCATCGATAATGCTTTCTCAACTCCTTGCTGACCACCAGCTGCCAAGCCCCACAAAACAGGTCTTCCAACCAAAACAGCTTTAGCGCCTTGAGCAAGAGCTTTCATTACATCAGTCCCCCTTCGTATTCCACCATCCATAAGAACTGTTGCTTGATTACCTACTGCATCTACAATAGAAGGTAACACGTCAATTGTTGCAGGGGCACTATCCATTTGTCTTCCCCCATGATTAGAAACCAGTATCCCTTTTACACCATGAGCTAATGCTATTTTAGCATCATCAGCTCTACACACCCCTTTTATGACGATAGGTAACTTACTGATACTAGCTAACCAATCAAGATCTTTCCATTGTAATGTAGCATCAAGCATCCATGCAAATGATTGCCCAAGTCCTGCACCAGTTTGACCCTTAGCAATTCCATCTTGTTGATATTTCACCAAATTAATAGCAGAAAGTCCAGGAGGAAGATGAAAGCCGTTTCTTACATCTCGCTCTCTTCGGCCCCAAAGAGGTGTATCAACTGTAACTACAAGTGCCTTTGCCCCTGCAGCTTCTGCTCTAGCTACTAAATCACGCGTATATTCTCTATTCTTATTTATGTATAGTTGAAACCAAAAGGTTTTATTCGTTGCTTCTGCTACTTCTTCAATAGTGGTAGTAGAAAGACTACTTAATGTCATAATGGTTTTTGCTTTTACCGCTGCGCGACCTGTCGCCAACTCTCCATCTGGATGTGCAAGTTTATGAAATGCGGTTGGAGCAACTAAAATCGGAAAGTCGACATGCTGTCCAAAAATAGTGGTAGAAAGATCACGCTTTTCTACATCCACTAAAATCTTATAATGAATTTTCAATTTTTCATAGGCTTCTCGATTTGCCTTCAACGTAGTTTCATCCCATGCACCACTTCGATAATAATCATATGCCATTTGAGGTAAACGCTCCTTTGCTAGTTGCTCTAATTCGAAAATATTCAAGGCATCCAAGGAAAGATCAGGTTCTCCAAGACCAATAGTAGATTGAACATGAGCCTGCACTTTGGTACTTACTATTGTCCCTGCAGTTAAGCCACCTGCAGCCATGAATGTTCTTTTCAAAAAATCACTACGTTGCATAAAGTTAGTTTGTACTTGTAAAGTAAAAAGATATTAACTCAAACTTATTAAAAGTTATCCCCCAGATTTCATCATGGGGTTCAACATAATATTGAACACAGTCAAATCAATATTACATTTACAGAAGTATTTGATTCAACGGCATTAAAACGAAATACGATTGTCGAATAGACTTTCCTCATTACTCTTTTCTGCTATTCAATAAAATGCCGTTTAAAATAACTGGATAGGACATAAAACCTATCCCTCTATCTATATTTTGCTTCATGTATAAACTGACCTCAGAAAATAAGTTCATTGATGTTTCCGACTATGGAAGGCCTATTGCCAATTTTATAGCCAAGAAATTGAAATCAACTAAAGTCAGCGCTATTCATATCACCTTATTATTTGGCCTATCCGGACTCATTGCAATTTATTGCATAGCAACTACACACTACTGGGCTGCAGGATTTTTCCTCATTTTAAAATCCATTCTGGATGCAGTAGATGGCCAGTTGGCTAGGGCTAAATCTCAACCATCATTTACCGGAAGATATCTTGATTCCATATTTGATAGTCTCTTAAACCTACTCCTATGTTTAACATTTTCATGGTATACTAATTCATCTATAGGTTGGGGGTTGCTCGCATTTATATGTATCCAAACGCAAGGAACAGTGTACAATTACTATTACGTGATTTTGAGGCACAGTACAGAAGGAGAGATAACAAGTCAAATATTTGAGACTTTCGTGCCAGTTGCCTACACCGACGAGAAACAACAAACAGTTAATTTCTTATTTAAAGTGTATAGAATATTATACAGAACCTTTGACAGCCTCATCTACAAACTCGATCCTATTGCATCTAAAAGTCCTATCCTCCCTAAGTGGTTTATGACATTAGTGTCATTTTATGGGCTAGGGTTTCAACTACTCATCATGGTGGTACTTTTGGCGGCTGGATGGATTCATTACATCATCCCTTTCTTTGTTGCATACTCCATTTTCATTCCATGCATAATAGCTATAAGAAGAATATTCTTAAAATAAGATTTTGATTAGCTATTGGCCCTATATTTA
>CAJBBV010000123.1 GCA_903951405.1 uncultured bacterium | reverse complement strand
GTTCCGCTGCCTTTGTATCCAAAATATGCAAAACTAATCGCGCTTGAATAAAGTATTCTTGACCATTCACAGTAAACTCTATACCAGTATATAGTTTCAAGAGTTCTTCACATAGAAAGTCTGTTTTGAATTGACGCTCAACATCTGTATGTTTGCCATTGTAAAGTGCTCCAAAAAAAAATCCCAACCCAATTTTACTACGAAGATTGGCCGGTAGATTCAAAATTCCAAAGCATAGAGGCCAGAAATCAAACATTCTACTGGTAAATAACTGCCCACCATCGTAGAACTCTGATAGAAGAAGATTAACAAGGATCGCACTATTTCTGTTTATGGGGTCTTCATTTTTCCAATCATTGCCACGAATATCCATTTCTTGAAGATGTCCTTTCGCGACCATACCATCCATAACATCCGAGTAAGAATTTTCGTCTACATGAAGACGACAGTACGTTATATACTGTATGAAGTATTTTGTGCTGACCAAATCATAAATAAGAAGAATTAATGAACGATAGAACAGATTTTTGTATGCGATTCCCTCTGACAGTAGATGTGGACAATCATGCTTATTGCGAGTGATACATCTTCTTTTTGTACATGGTCTAAACCGTGGTTGCGTACATGTTGGACAATAAAAAAGTTTTGCTTTCTCTTTACCAATATATAGGCAACAATCATTCTGGCATTGATTGAAAGAATAGAACCTCTTATGCTTATGTTCTTGTTGTTGTTGATAATATTTCAGATCGCTTAGAATATTTTTTCCCTGAAACAGTTTTTCTACAGAATCTTCAGTACCATCAGAATCGTAATTCTCAATTTTCTTTTGTGGTTTTTGAGAAACAGGCAAATTTGCAACTTTTCCAAATGCGTTATGCAACAAACTAAGAAGTAACATTTGATTACTTTCAGTTAAATTGCTAACTTCACAAAATTCTATTAGCCCTCGCGTAAATTGACTTTTTGTTGTCGCTTCGATTGATAAATCACCCTTAATTAACGGAATCTTATCATCTGATGTTGTTATTTCTAGATGCCTATTATATTCAGTACACTCAACAAGAGCTTTAATATCAAAATCCTCCGCCATCCGAGAGTAATTGCTAGTATTTTCTTCTATAGTGAATAAATCAGCTTCACTGTGATGTTTATTTTGTCCTAAAGTGAATAAATCAGCTTCACTGTGATGTATATTTTGCCCTAATTCACTGCTATTACAGCTGTGAATATCATACACATTATCTTGAATAGGATAATGATCATCAATTCTAGGATTTTCAATTTCAATTGATTCCAAGATTTGCAATGCGGATTGGTATAAGAAGTTTTGTGTTTTTTCTAACTTTTGCTTCTTAGCAACATTTCTTGGTAACCTCCTTTTCATTTTTTCTGGTACTGTACTAGCGAAAAATGTGTGTACATAACCTTCCGACTGAAATTCCAATAACTCAATCTTTGCAATGAGTGAAAATAATATAATATCAACAACTCTAAAAAGTGAAAATAATAATTTCCCTTCGAAAAAGCAGAGGTTAGACAATATCCTTAGCTTTCCATCATTAATGGGGTTTGGAACTTTTATGGTCGAAAACCCGGAGGTTATTATTAACGCCTTAAAAACTGGTTATCGCCATTTGGATTTGGCAGAAAATTACAAAAATTTAGCGAATGTTAAAAGTGCCCTGGAAAAAGCATTTTCTTCTGTTCAGGATGGAGATATTATTTGGTTAACAATGAAAGTCGCGAAGTTAAATGACACAACAGACCATGTTGACAGTCTATTAAATGCAGTTGGAACCACTTATTTTGATTTACTGCTATATCATTACCCATTCGAGATCTTTGATACTGAAAACGATGCAGAACATTCTTGGCGGCTCTTCTGTGACCTACCTACTTCTAAAGTCAGACAAATCGGTGTCTCAAACTTTTATGTTCCCCATATGCTTAGACTCCTCGACATCTGTCAATTAAAGAGTTTGCGAAAACCATTTGCTAATGAAATTCTTATCAATCCATATACTTTTGGAGGGGATGTAGATATCATTCAATTATGCAAGGAGAATGAAGTCTTACTTATGGCTTACAGTCCTCTTGGGTTTTACTATTCTAGTATATTGCTTGAAGATGAACGAATAGTAAGCTTTTCAGAGAAGTTTGATATTACTCCCGCGCAAATTATTTTGACATGGTTAATGTCAAAAAATATATGTGTCATACCCAAGACTAACGATCCAATTCGGCAATCAGAAAACTATCAGTCGTTGGAGATATTAGGACAAATTGATGTAGATTTTAAGGAAGAGATACGAATTTCCCTTGACAGCTGCAAAAATGATGATGAATTCTTCATGATTGATACTGCACTAAATTCCAAAACACATGGCTGTTCTTTACTTTGGAAGGTCGACAACCATGCCATACCGCCATACAATGGATAGTCGCTCTTTCTTTGCATGCTCTGCTCCAGTAGCGATCAAGGAACAATCAAAGACGACGGTTTCATTTTAAAACTTTGTGATATTATAACCTTAATTAATTTAAAAACCATCTGACCAATTTTTCTTAATGCTTCGCTTGTTGGACTGGAATGATGAAGTTTAGCATCTACAGCGGCTACCTTGGATCTCTTGCT
>CAJBBV010000122.1 GCA_903951405.1 uncultured bacterium | reverse complement strand
TTGACTAATAAGAAGCATTAATTAGACTTCCAATATCTTGAACTGATTTCAAGTTAGTGAGTTGCGACGAGTCAAACCCATAAAATGCAGTAAAGGTATAATTAGGCGGGACCTCCTTCATACGTCGGAATCCGTGGTCGCCTGTTAAAATAATATTGTATCGGTTGTCTTTTGTTAGTTCAGCAAGCAAGGCTAAAAGTTTCGTATTAGCAAACTTCCAATAAGGGTAATAGTTCTCCATAGTACGTTTCTTGTTCGCTTTAGTTCCTTCAAATTCTTTGCCGAATGAAAAAGGTTGATGAGGCATCAATAGGTGTATGTAAACAAAAAAACGTTCTTCTTTTATGTTTGCCAATTTATTTGAAACTGAATCAATAAGGTACTTATTATGAGCAAAGTGATCTCCATTCTCATTGTCTTTTGAAAAATTAAATGGATTGAATATGCTACGATTGAATATTTGTTCAGTAAAACTTTTAGCATAAAAATAAACTCTATAAGGCGCCTTACTCTCGCCAATATCAAAAATTCCAAAATTGTAAAAGCTGCATCCTTTATTTATTAAGCTATCGTATAGCGAAGACTTCATTAATCGTTGTCCAGAATAGTCAAAACTCGGTATTGCATCATCTTGTTTATTAAAATTAAAATTAAACAAAGATGAGATGCTATTAATTGTAGCTGTATTGTAAGTATAGTTTCGGGGTACAATTGACCAATTTTTATTTTTTAACGTTGTGGAGATTGAAAAAATCGAACTGTCCTGAAAATGCTTAAATAAGTCGTTAGGTGAAGCATATTCATCTGCGATAATCAAAATTGTTGGCTTCTTCTTACCATAGATGGGATTGATGGCTATAGGCTGCGACTGAATAGTTCGATTTTTAAAATAAGACTTATTTTGATTGAACTTATATACAAGAGTATTTAGGCAAAATATCAGAAAAAAAACATTGACAACTTTTATAAATAGCTTGATATGGTTTCTAAACAGAAATTGAATGCCAAATGAAATAAACAAAGCAGCAGGCATAATATACCTAAACTTCACATCCGAACGGAAGAAGATCAAATTCAGTGTGGTGTAAATTCTTGAAAAAATAGTATCATAATAAAAGACAGTTAGTATGACTGAATTACATATTATGTATAAAAAGATCCTTTGAGGAATAGGATTGAACAGTTTTGAATATACAATTGAAATAAATGCCAAGACCATTACTAAAATCGAAACATTCAATACTGAAGTCAGAGGCGATAAAATTAAGCCAGAAGTTATAATAACAAGGTATGGCAGTATTAGAATTAAAAAGGAAGCCCGTCCTAAAAATGCTAGCTTATCTTTTTTATCGCTCATTATAATTTTTCTAATAGAATTAATTTTCTAAGAGACTCTTTCAGGCTTACTACTTCTTTTATTTTGAAATAAACAGAGAGCGCATCGATGAATTCAGTTTCCTGATATTCTTTATAATCATGTGTTTTGTCCTTGAGCAAAATAGAAACTTTACTATCTCCCTTCGGAATAAATTCAATAATAACATGCCTCTTGGAGAACATTGAGAACATTTCAGCTATTTGAGAAAAGGATAAATTTTTTACAATAGACAAATGATGGACTAATGCTAATCCAAATACCATGTCAGACTCACCCCTTTTGAAAATTGAACGGTGTTCTTTGTTTAACGCACCTAAATCAGGTGTTGTTTCAGTTAAGTCGCCAGCTAATGCTGTGACATTCTGTATTTTCTTTTTTCTAATATGTGCTTCGATTTGATCTACACAAGAATCATCATATTCCAACGAAATCACATTATCTGCGTATTCTGAAGCAATGAAAGAAAACTTCCCGGTATTTGCGCCTAAATCAAGAACTGACCTAGGTTTTATTTCATTGAGCCAAGCTCTTATCACTTCCTCTTTGTGCACTAAATATGCAGGTGATTCAATATCGTTGCTGTAGTAACCTGACCAATGATGGGCATATTGATAAGCACTCTTCCAACGAAGTATTGTCCCCTCAATCATTCCCAACATTGATCGTATTTTCTCTGTTGAAAATCCTTTTGAAGGCTTTTGAGATTCAGCTACCGCATATGACTCTTGTGAATACTTAGCATGAATATGTATGTTTAACAACGTAGTAATGTTAAACCAAGATTTTAAGGGAAGTTGCTTGCTGATAAAATTCAAAGGCAATCCCCTCAAACTTGATATTGTTATTCTTCCCCAATGATTGCCACTATAATGCATAAGTGCAATAGGTCCTAAAAATTCTTCTGCAAACTGACGATATGCTAACCATGGATCATTTTCCTTGAAGAAAATAAATGAACTGGTATCGAACATTATAGCTTGTCCTCCCTGAAAATAAAAATTATACGGTGTGGCGTCCTTCAAAATCATGCCATAAGTAAGGGCTATTTTGTTGATTCGCAAATAAGAAAGAATAGCCTTACGCCACTGTGTATAAGACCATTCAAAAGGATAGCTTTGAAAAGGGATTTGATCTGGGCAAATCAACTTGTACACTTCAGTTTTATCTGAACTATGCTCAATTTCTTGATGACTAATTAAAAGATTTTTATCAACTAACTGTTTATATAAACCTGAGCTCATTAAGTGGTCGTACTCAGATTTGTATTCGTTAAAAATATAGCGTACATATTGTCCAGATTCGAAAACCACTCTGGCGGCAGGATCTTTAAAGGAAATATAATTTGTTGCAATCATTATTCAGGGGTTTCAGCTTCCTCATCTTCATCACGCTTTTTTTTGAAAAAACTGTATTTGATATATGAAATGATGCGCTTTGAAAAAACAACAACTGTCAAAAACCCAGACAACAATGCCTGAAAAAGTAAGCTTCCAGATCCTGGATCAATATAAAGGAAATGCATTATGTATGGTTTAACGTTACTAATAATCTATATATATTAAAAATACTTAATTCAACATAATTCAACAAAACAATCAGTATCTATATATCACTGTTAGGAGCAGCAAAATCAAGAAGTTTTAAAGAAATCAATTACTTTTTAAAGTATTGAAACAGTTTAAATCGTTTTAGGGCTATCTGAAATCCATAAGTGAAGGAAATAGCAATAAATGCGGAAGCTCCTAATCGACCACCATATTTCATGAAAACACCCTCAGTATTTAGGTAAATAATTGAATAGATAAAGGCCGAAATAGCAATTTGAGCCCTATTTGGATGAATAATAGGAGATACCATGCCGACAAATGATGAGCCAAAGTAAATAAGTGGAATGTTTTGTGTTAAGTAACTTGATGAAACCAAGGGAAAAAAATGAAAATATAAGGCTACCCCTAATGAACCCAATGCAGACGCACGAACAGCGCCTTGCTTCAACTCTATACTTAAAATCGAAGTGAATACTGCGCCAAAAATAGCTATGCTTACTAATAATATTGAATTCATCATACTATAAAACGAATAAGAATAAAAATGAAGTAATTATAACTGCCCATAACGCCACAGCCCCAAGCTTGCCACCAAAACCATTAAACATGTTTCTTGATACAACAAATAATACCCCGGCAATAGATCCCGCACAAATTATAAACGTCAACCCGGATGCTATTGCCGGAGAAGTCATGCCGACAAATGTTCCACAATACATTAATGGCGGCAGTTGAGTGGCATATCCCCACTTCCTGTTCAGCGAAGGAAGAAAAGAAGCTCCAACTCCAATTAGACTCGAAGAAATTACTGCACTTAAATGAAGGAATATCATCAGATAAAATGTGAGCACAGCACCTATGCTTACAAACAAAACAGCTCTAACAATCTCAAAAAAAAATACTTGATTATCGTACATCAAACTCAATTGAAACCTGAGTGACAATACCATTCCTATGCATAGGAGAGATAATAGAAAGATATTTATAGGCTCAGTACCTGACCTCAAAAATACTCCAAGTAGAAAATAAAAATTTAATACGGAGAATAGCGCCAATGATGAAAAGTGAAATATTCGTTTCAACTCTACGTATTTTAAGAATGGGGAAAATCTGGTAAGTACATCAATTGATTAGTCATCATTTCTAAAAAAATATCAAAAAATAAATTATGATGAAGCTACAAATAAAATAAATAAACTTAGATAGTCTTAACATACAGACTATCAGGTGTTAAGTGAGAAATAAATGATTTTTATACGCTTTGTAAAAGAAGATGTTAAAAATCATGATGCTTAAACAAAAAGTGACAGGGATTCTTGTAAAGCTAATTTAAAGGGAATATTTTCACCGCATGAAAACCTTATCAACATTAATTCTGACTTTATTGATTCTTTTTTCAATATCATGCACCCATGAAGCCATTGTACAACCGATCTATACTGACACTGGAAGCATCATCGTTGATCCGCCGCCAAACGTAAAATCAGATACAGTTTGTTTCAATACAGAGATTCTTCCTCTATACACAACGTATTGTAGCTCGCCTGGATGTCATGATGCTAATTCACATGAAGAAGGTGTTATCCTAACTACCTACGCACAAATAAAAAGTGGCATCACAGCTAAGAACCCAGGCAGAAGCCCGTATTATACTATAATAGGCGATGACATGCCGCCTAAGAATAGTCCAAAAATGACTTCAGACCAAATAGCCACTATTCTAAAATGGATTAACCAAGGTGCATTAAATACCAATTGTATCAACTCATGTGATACAACGAAATTTACCTATACAAACCCTATTCAGGCATTGATTTCAACAAATTGTAATGGATGCCATGGAGTTTCACCCGGCTCTGGAAATGTATACCTTGGTGATTATGCTAGTGCCAAAGCATATATTTCAGCAAACCAAGCATTGTTCATCAATGCAATTACCCACTCCACTAACTTAACTCCTGCTCAACGCATGCCTCCATCCAACAAAATGGTGGACTGCCAAATCAGTCAGTTTGAAAAATGGATTAACGCAGGATACCCTCAATAATGAATATGAAAAAAATAGCCATTCTGCTTTTTACACTTTCGGTATTCTCCTTTAGCTCATGTTATTACGACAAAGCTGAACTAATCTATACACAGAATGTAGCCTGTGATACAACCAACATAAAATATAGTACAGTCGTAGTCCCAATATTAAACAGCAATTGTAATGGGTGCCATGGCGGAAATGCTGCTATGGGTGCTGGAATTATTTTAGACAACTATGCTTCAACAAAAGTATATATAGACAATAAAAGGCTAATTAATTCGATTTTACAAAATGGCACAGCATCTAATATGCCCAAAGGTGGAAGCAAATTGGATGCATGCACTATAAGAAAGATAAATGCTTGGATCAATCAAGGTGCTCTTAATAATTAATCAATATAACATGAAAAAAACTGCACTAACTCTTCTCTCGACCTTACTCTTGTGTGCTCTTACTAGTACAACTAATGCACAGAAAGTGTATGCCACAAAAACTGGACAAGTATTTTTTAATGCGACAGGCGGTATAGAAAAAATTGCTGCCGTTAACAATCAAACTGATTCCAAATTTGTTGATCAAACTGGTCAAATCATTTTTGCAGTACTTGTAAAAGGATTCAAATTTGAGAATCAACTCATGGAAGACCATTTTAACGAAAACTATTTGGAGTCTTCTAAATTTCCTAAAGCTGATTTTAAGGGATACATCACCAATATCAAAGAAGTCAACTTTTCAAAAGATGGCACCTACCCAATTACAGTAGATGGCGATTTAACCATCCATGGCGTGGCGAAAAAAGTAAGTACAAAAGGAACACTCAAGATCGAAAAAGGACTACCACACATTGAGGGCGAATTTGTTGTCAAAATAAAAGATTATGGAATAACAGGCCTATACATAGGCGACAAGATTGCTGCAGATGCATCAATCACTATCAACTGTAAATATTAAAAAATGCCTTCACGTAAAAGCATCATAGTTCTAGCGTTCTTGTTCGTCGTTACTGCGCCTATCATTTCACAAGCACAAATCGATCTATTTGCAGAAAAAAGTGAACCAGTTCGAGATATTGTTACTGCTACATTTAAAAGCACTAGGATTGTAAATGGTCAATCAATTGAAAATGTAGGAAAGGGTGTTCTTGATTTCAGAATTCTTCACAGATTCGGACAATTAAGCGATGGCGGATATAATTTATTTGGACTAGATCAGGCTTCGATGCGTTTAGGCCTTGATTACGGCATCACTAAAAAATTGATGGTTGGAATTGGAAGAAGCACATTTGAAAAACAATACGATGGAACAGTTAAGATGAGGCTGCTATCTCAATCTACAGGTGGCAAAAATTTCCCATTTTCATTGAGCTATGCAGGTACTATGATGTATAAATCATTACGGAATACCAATCCTACATACACTCCCTATGAGACAGATCGATTCACTTATGCACACCAGGTTATTATAGCAAGAAAATTCAATGACTACTTTTCACTCCAGTTAACTCCTACTGTTGTTCACTATAACTTAGTTGCAACAAAAAATATGCCTAATGATTTCATCTCTCTAGGCATTGGGATGAGGGAGAGAATCAGCAAAAGAGTAAACTTTACACAAGAATATTATTACAGATTCAGTAAGATAGATGGATATTACAATTCCCTTTCGGTTGGATTTGACATCGAAACAGGAGGTCACATATTTCAGCTGCATGTTACCAATTCAACCGGCATGACCGAAAGAACTTTCATCAATGAAACCACCGGTCAGTGGGGTAAAGGCAATATACGCTTTGGATTTAATGTATCGAGGGTGTTCACAGTAAGAAAGCCTAAAGAATTCAGAAAATAAATTAATATGAAAAAAATAATACTATCAACTATAGTTCTAGTCTTAATTATCGCTACATCAGGATATTATTATGTTTTTATATACTCCAAGAACAAGAAGTTTGATATGGAGCATGCTGATTCAATGAATATCGAGGCAACTGCTTTAGTAAGCGCATTTCAAGAAAATGAAGCGAATGCCAACAAATTATATTTAGACAAGGTATTGTTTATTAACGGCGTAGTAGGGGCCACAGCAAAAACACAGTCTGGAGAAACTAGTGTAACATTAACTTCATCGGATCCTTTTTCAGGAGTGATGGCTACATTAGACTCTACGGTAACTACTCAAGTAAAAGTTGGAGATACCATTGCTATAAAAGGATTTTGTAAAGGATTCTTAAGTGATGTTGTCATCACAAATGCCTTAATACAATAATTAGTTCCCCCGGCAATTATCACCTCCATGCTAGCTGCATCAAACGTGCAAAGGGATCAGCAAAATAAGCCATGAATTTAGTTTCACTAAACGAAACTTTCTGCCCTGCTTTTTTTAGTTCGATATATTTACGAAGTGAAATTTGCTTGGCTTCTTTTTGTTTAGGTATATCAACTTGCTCACCTAAAGATAACCTTGCCAGTATTACAGGGAAATTTACTCCTGCTTTTACATAAGATGGGGCAACAGAAGCCCAGAATCTACCATTAATTTCAAGAACATAAATAGCATTGGTTCGTGCATCTCTTCTTATATCAACACAAGCCACCCCATGCCAATTCAACTTTTTCATCATTTGTCCAACGACTGAAATCACTTGAGCATCTTCATGATACACTAATGTATCATTCGAATTGAAATCAGAACCTGACTTTACAGGAGATTCTTGAATCGTATAACATAAAATTTCACCATGCCTACATATAACATTGCAGGTAATATCTGATCCTACTATAAAAGGCTGTAAAATAAAATTCGACTTATCTTCAAGTCCAGATGCAAAAAAATCCTGAACAGCTTCTTTACTAGAAAGCTTTTGAATCATTCGGCCAGCAGAACTTCTCACGGGCTTAACCAATAAGGGGAATCCAAAATCGGCAATAATGCTCTCTAGCTTTAGCTTATTATCAAATGTGGTGAAAGGGGGGCATGGAAGTTTATGCTCATCTAGAAATTCAGCTAACTTTCCCTTGTGTATACCAATAGTAAACAATTCAGGTTCAGTACCCCAAACACAGGCAGCATGATTATTAAGAAGATCTTTACTTTCAGTAACCTTTCTGATATCAATCTCATCATAAGGCATGATCAAATCAATTTGATGCTTTTTTACTATCCTGATTATATGAGCTGACTGATCTTCAGATTCATCATAGAAATATGCCTTTTTTACAAACCTTGAAAACTTTCCTGCATTTTTTGCATTATGTGTTAATACGTAACACGTAAAATTGTACCGATGCAAACAATAAAGTACACCTAGGCATATATTGGAATCCCAACCTATGAGCAAAACAGAACGGGGCGTGTTTAAGGTCATGTAAATAATTTAAATCCAATTTCTTTATAGTTGGGGGCTTC
>CAJBBV010000121.1 GCA_903951405.1 uncultured bacterium | reverse complement strand
TTCGTATAGTGGCGGAAAGGCATTGTATGATATGGCCAATCAACGCAAGGAACCTATTCCTGTTTTTTCTGAGATGGGTAGTGTGAACCCCGTTTTTCTTTTGACTGAAAAATTGGCTGCGGATCCAGCATCTATTGCTACAAATTATGCAGGTTCAATCACATTGGGCGTAGGACAATTTTGTACTAACCCAGGATTGATCATTGGCATAAAAACTGAGGCACTTGATCAATTTATTTCATCGCTTGCAGTTCAAATTGGGAATATTCCTCCAGGGAAAATGTTGCATCTAGGCATTGCAAAAGCGTATGTTGAAAAACGCGCAGAGGCATTGGCTCAACAAGGGGTTACGCTTATCGCGGCTTCATCAACAGAGGCGTCACCAGATCAAGGAGTTCCAACCATCGCGACTACGAGTGGCGCAGTGTTTCTAAAAAATAATAAACTTCATCAAGAAGTATTTGGTCCATATTCATTGGTCGTTCAATGTGCCGATGCCGCTGAGATGTTGGCCGTTGCTCATCAAATCGAAGGTCAGCTTACTGTAACCATCATGGCAACCGATAACGACATCCATAGCCACGTTGATATTTTTGATGCGGTAGTTGAAAAATGTGGAAGGATGATTTTGAATGGCGTGCCTACCGGAGTGGAAGTTTGTTTGAGCATGCACCATGGTGGTCCATTCCCTTCCACTACAGATAGTCGATTTACCTCAGTGGGTGCCGATGCCATAAAGCGATTTGCACGACCGATGTCTTTTCAAAATTTTGCAGATCATTTTCTTCCACTTGAATTGCAAAATTCGAATCCATTGGGCATCAACAGAACTATTAATGATGAACTTTCCAAACAAGCCGTTTCTTAATTTTTAATCATAACGAGATGAAACAATATGTAATTATCGCACGCGACGGAACTGATACTGAGGCTCTTCCACGCAGAATGGCAGCACGTCCTGCTCATCTTGCAGGAGTAAGTGGGCTTAAGGGCAATGGACATTATGTTTCAGCAGGCGCCATGCTAGATGACGAAGGCAAGATGAAGGGAAGCGTTATGATTCTTCAATTTGAAACCGATGCAGATTTTCAACAGTGGTATGCTAGCGAACCCTATGTAAAAGAGGGTGTTTGGAAGGAGATCGAAGTGCATCCGTTTAGGGTAGCTCAGGTTGACTAAAGTAGGGCTATCTGTTAAAATATTTTTTTATTGACGGAGAGTCAAAAAAAATTGCACATTCTTTTGCTATAGATTGTATTTTGCATGTAATACAATCTGATTATGAAAAGTAGGTTATTGCGTTCGCTTTTTATTGTGATTCTTCTTAGTGCTGGCCATTCTAGTTTTTCTCAACACATTGATTCGATGATGGCAATCTATGCCGATCAATTTCCAACAGAGAAGATTCATATTCATTTCGATAAATCAATATACAATAAAGAGGAAACTATTTGGTATAAAGCCTATATCCTTTCTGATGCAGGGTTAAGCAACTTGAGTAAAAACTTCTATGTGGAGTGGTACGATACCACGGGCAAGATGATCAAGCAAACGGTCGCTCCATTGTTTCAATCTACCGCAAAAGGAAATTTTGATTTGCCGGCAGACTATAACGGTAATTTCATTCATGTAAAAGCCTATACTCGTTGGATGTTGAATGATGATTCGGTATTCACCTATGAAAGAGATCTTATCATAAACAATAGCACGAAACCTGAAGTATATAAACCAGTTGTATATAAAACACAAGTGTCTTTATTCCCAGAGGGTGGTTTTTTAATAAACGGGATCAATACACGTGTTGCATTTAAAGCAGTCAATCAGTTTGGTGCGCCTGTTTCTATTAAAGGAGTGCTTGTTACCGATAAAAATAAAATACTCGATTCCTTAAAAGTGAAGCACGATGGCATGGGAAGTTTCTTTCTACTGCCAAAGCTCGGAGAGACGTATCAAATAAAATGGACGGACGAAAAAGGAAAAACGGGTGTTACGCCATTTGAAATACCTAAAACTGCAGGCGCTACGATCTCCATTAAAACAACTAATGATAAAGCGCTGATTAAAGTTGAACGGACTCCCAATGCGCCAGAAAATTTTAAGAACATGAATTTGCTCGTGCATATGAACCGGGAGCTGTTTTATAAAATTAGTTTGAATGCAACAGATAAATTTCAGCTCAATACTGAGATACCGATTGATGAGATGCAAACAGGAATTCTTCAATTTTCCTTATTCACGGCTGACTGGATTCCTGTGTCAGAGCGGATTGTTTTTATAAACAACCGATACCATGAATTTAGTGCGAAAGTTATTCCGCAGTTAACAACAGCTACTAAGAGAGGAAAGAATGTATTTGATATCATGGTGACAGATACTGCGTTTACTAATATGTCTGTTGCGGTAACGGATGCATCCATTGAAACATCATCGGCCTATACTATTTATTCGGATATGATGTTGAGCGGCGACTTAAAAGGGAAAATTAATAATCCCGGATATTATTTATCCAGTGATGCAGATAGTGTAACAGCTAGCCTCGACTTGGTAATGCTTACCAATGGGTGGAGACGATATGATTGGGAAAAAATAAAAGCGGGGGTTGTGCCAGCATTGAAATTTCCTATTGAGACTGATTTAATGAAAATTGTCGGGAAAGTGTATGGCTTGAAATCAGTCAGTACGTCGTCTGATATTTTATTGAACTTAATCATTTCAAAAAAAGACAGCAGTAAAAATTTTCTGTTTGCACAAGTAGACAAGAATGGTGATTTTGAAGAGAAAGGTCTTTTTTTCTATGATACAGCTAGGGTGTATTATAGTTTTAATAAAAATCCAGCCTTAAATAATTTGGCGCAGATTAAATTTGAAAATGGACTCTTACGTCCTCTGTTTAAACCTATTACTTTTCCTGACTTAAAAAAACCTTCTCTTTTCACAGATAGCATTTCACGTGCCAATATGAATTATTTTTTAAGTCAGCAAGAAGACTGGAAAAGAAAATCATCGTATAAAACACTTCAGGAAGTTATCATTAAATCAAAGGCTAAGTCAAATGATCAATTACTAGATGAGAAATATACTACAGGTTTATTTTCTGGTGGTGATGCCCTTTCATTTAATTTAATTGATGATCCGTTTTCAAAAACGGCCTTTGATATCTTTACTTATTTACAAGGTAAGGTTGCGGGGTTATCAATCACCGGTAGCGGAGCAAATATCACCCTTAGCTGGCGTGGTTCAACACCAGATGTTTTTCTAAATGAGATAAATTCAAGTATTGATGCCGTGCAGTCTATATCGGTTAAAGATGTTGCCATGGTAAAAGTTTTTAGGCCGCCATTTTTTGGTTCAATGGGTGGAGGAACTGGGGGGGCTATTGCTATTTATACACGTCGTGGAGGAGATGTAAATCAAAGTTCAACAAGTAGCCTAGGGATGTTGAATACCATAATTACTGGGTATACTAAGTTCAAAGAATTTTATAATCCTCAATATGATAATCCGAATGAGCTAGCCGATACAGATATTCGTACAACTCTTTATTGGAATCCATATGTCATCACCAATAAAAAGAGTCCACGTTTTCGTGTTCAATTTTTCAACAACGACATCAGCAAAAAATTCCAAGTGGTATTGGAAGGAATTAATGGTGATGGGAAGCTGACTAGGGTGGTTAAAATCCTTGAATAGTCTTTAAACTTATTTTGGTAAGATGGTATTAATCAATTCAGCCATGGATGAAGCCCATACTTCATATCCTTTTGTAATAAAGTGAATCCCATCGCCTGAACATAAGGTTAAATCAAGGTCGCCATTTTCTTTAATGAATTTTTTGGCTAGGGGTAAATAAAAAACCTGTCTTGCATCATGCTCTTGTTGAATGATGGACTGTGTTTTTTCATATTTAATCCTAAGCATATCTTCTTTCTTCAAGCCTGCAGGCAATGGTCCTACCAATAGAATTTTTATATTCCGCATATTCGTTTTCATCCAATCAAGGATGTGGTGAATCCCTAAGGCAACTTCTTCGCCAGAGTCATCGGCAAAATTATTTACGCCAATTGTTAGCACCACAAGTTTTGGATTGGCTTTAGCATAGCTACCGTGTTGTAGTCTCCATAAAATATGTTGCGTTCGATCTCCAGAAATTCCGGCACATTCCCATGTGTATTTTTTATATAGAGAATCAAATGCTGCGAAACCAGGACTATAGGTGAGGTTAGACCGATGGCCAACAATTCCTTGAGTAATAGAGTTACCAATGAACACAATGTCAATGTTATGACTTTCGTCTAGTAGTTTATTGATATTGTCGTTGTTAGTCCACCAATCTGTCCCTTCTTTCCATCCTGCTCCTGAACGATATTCTGAACCCGGTGTTGGAAGAATAGCAAAACTTGTCCTATGTCCAGTTGCCTTCAAGATGAAATCAACAATTAGTGTTGGATTTGCAAGACTATGTGGATGATGACCAATGCCGGGTTTATGGATTACGGTAATGTCTCCACCGTGTTCTTTGATTTGTTTTTCAAATGGAGTTGTATTTTCTTCAATAGGCACTACGTCATCTGCATCACCCACTACATGCAGCATTGGTATACCAAGTGTTGCAATTTTTTGCGCATAGTCGAGTGGGTTTATTTTTGCACTCATTGCTTCTTCTTCAGTTAGACCGAAATCTTTTTTTGCTATTTCCCAATCTGAAGCACTACCTGGACTTTTGCCTTTTCCACCTGGCCAGCTTTTCAAATCCAATACAGGTGCATCAGCATAGATACACGCCACTTTTGATGGATTTTCTAATGCCCAATTGTAGATATACATGCCACCTCTGCTCATTCCTTCTAGGGTCACTTTTTTTGATAATCCAAATTTTTGCATGTACTCATAAAAGTTATTCCATATTGAAATGGCTTCTTTATTGCCAAACAGTTCTGCTACGTCACAGTATACCAGGTGAAATCCTCTTTCAAGCAGGGCTATATCAGTTTGTGGTTCATGTCCCCAGAATCGCGCACGCCAAATCCAAGGCATACCAGCCGCTACTTTTTTGGGTTTGACTATTTTACAGGTACGACCATTGAATGTGAAATCTGCACATTCAAATCCATTGAAGGATGAAATGGTTTTATCTTCTTTGATGTAGTTGAAAATATTTTTATGACTAACTTCTTTTAATGTAATAGTCTCATAGAGTCTTTTTGCAATCAACGTTGCACCAAGAGAGGTAGGGTGAATTTTATCTGAAAATAGATCTTCTCTGTCGATGAATAAAGAATGCAAGTCAATGAGCTCGGTTTTAGTTTGAAAAGCCACCTCCTTTGTAAATGGTATTATTTCCTGTTTGATGATTGGTTCGTAAATGCTATTACTATCTTCTGCAAAGGAAGGTAGGGGTAGAAGTAAAATGATTCGTGCGCTTTCATTTTGTTTTTTGAATGATTCGATGAGCTCTTTATAATCTTGTTCAAATTCGCCATAAAAGGGCCTGTTGATCAATTTACTATCGTTTGTTCCTAGTTTGATGAGAACAATATTGGGCTTAAATGCTAGTGCTTCTTTATAGGCAGATTCATTCCAATAGGGTTTGTTCCCTTTTTTCAATAAGGTAGTCCCACTCACTCCAAAATTTTTCACATCAAACTCATCTCCTAGCATTGCTTGTAATTGGACAGGATATGCATTTTTTTCTCGATTGATTACAGTTGATCCAAAGGTGATGCTATTCCCTATGCATGCAATGCGCGTTTTTTTGTCTTGTGTAAATCCCAAAACTAAATTGATGCAAAAAAAGAGTGTGATAAATATGTATCTCATGTTGTGTTAATAAAATAGACAATCGATAATTAATGTACAGAAGCAATTTACTTCTTCAATATGACTTATAAATTTTCTTTGTACATTTTTTATACTGATGTACCTTAACGGTATAAAATACAATCTGATGAAACGTCATTTTCTTTTATATAGCATCATGTTAATGTCTGTAACGATGTATGCTCAAAAAATAGATCATCGACTTCAGCGTGAGGTAGAAAACCTAATTAAAGGGCATCAAGGAGAGATTGGTGTCTTTATTAAAGAATTGAAATCAGGTAAAACCGTTGCCGTTAATGCCGAGACAAGCTTTCCAACAGCCAGTATTGTTAAAGTGCCCATCTTAATTGGAATTATGAATAAGATCAATAGCAAGGAGCTTGATTATCATCAAAAACTTACTTGGTATGATACATTGAATTATGATCCAGGGGTAGATATCGCGGCCTACTTGAAACCCGAAACACAAATTGAACTCAGCAAGGTGATGATGTTGATGATCACCATTTCAGACAATACCGCTAGTTTATGGTTGCAGCGTGTTGCCGGAACGGGAACAGTGATCAATGCGTTGTTGGATAGTATGGGGTATGCCCATACTCGAGTGAATAGCAGAACACCGGGAAGGGAAGTCAATAGGACTGAATATGGTTGGGGACAAACTACGCCAATTGAAATGGCTACCATATATGAAGATATCGTTAACGGAAAGGTTATCAGTCGTGAGGTATCTAATCGTATGCTTCGTATCATGGGCAGACAGTATTGGGATGGAGAAGCGCTATCCGCTATCCCCCCTGATATTTACGTTGCTGCTAAAAGTGGTGCGGTTGATGCAAGCAGAAGTGAAGTGCTTTATGTTAAGGGGAAGCGCCCTTATATCTTGAGCGTATTTACAAAAAACAACAAAGACCAAAGTTGGGAAGATGCAAATGAAGCCTGGGAGCTTACTCGCTCATTGTCTAAGTTAGTGTGGGACCATTACAACAAGTGATTAAAATCTCTTTAGACTTTCACGAACATCGCTAGATTAATTACCCTGCCATCAATGTAGGTACTAGAAATAAAAAAAAAGAATTAAATAGCGTTGAATCATTGCTTTTCTTGTCTTGAATAAAATTAGATGTTTTATTTTCACTAATCATTCAGAAATACAAGGTATAATTATGAAGTATGTTAAACTTTTTATTGCAGTAGCAATTCTCCTCATAGGGTGTAGTCAAAACGAGTCTGCGGACAAGATATACATCAATGCAAAAATTTGGACTGGCGATACTGTAAATCCTTCTGCTACTGTCTTGGCCATCAAAGACAATAAAATAATCTATGTAGGAAATGAAGTAGGGAACCTTGACACTTCATCTGCTGAAATAATCGATTTGAAGGGAAAGATGATGGTACCGGGTTTCATGGATAACCATACCCACTTTTTGTTGGGTGGATATGCTTTGGCGAGTGTTCAGTTGAAGGAGGCGAAAACGAAACAAGATTTCATCAATACCATAAAAGCATATTGTATAGCGCATCCTGGTGATAGCTGGATTCAGGGAGGTGACTGGGATCATGAAAATTGGGGTGGTGAGCTGCCACAAAAAGAATGGATTGATTCAGTATCTGGAGATCATCCCCTTTTTGTTCAACGCTATGATGGTCATATGGCCTTTGCGAATTCAAAAGCACTTTCGTTGGCGAAAATTAGTGGAACATCTTCTGTGCCAAGCGGGGGCATCATGATTATAAATAAACTAGGAGAACCAACAGGGGTGTTCAAAGATGAAGCAATGCTAATGATCAGCAAGGCAATTCCTGAGCCTACTCAAGATCAATTAGACGAATACCTTGTGCGTGCTGGTCAATATGCCATAGAACATGGCGTTACCAAAGTGAATGACATGAGTATTTATGGTGGATGGCCAGAACTTCAAACCTATCGCAAAGCATATGCGGCTAATAAATTACCTCTTCGAGTTTATTCCTTTGTGCCACTCACTAAATGGGCTAGCTTGGATTCTTTTGTGAAAAAAAATGGAAAGGGGGATGACATGTTACATTGGGGTGGTGTCAAAGGATTTGTTGATGGTTCTCTTGGTTCAACAACCGCATGGTTTTATCAACCCTATCTAGATGATCCGCATACAAGTGGATTGAATATAACAGATACAGTGTTGCTTAGAAAATGGGTACTTGGAGCAGATAGGGCAGGACTTCAAGTGGCTGTGCATGCCATTGGCGACAGGGCTAATGACTTTATATTGTCTGTTTATGATGATGCAAATAAAGTGAATGGATCAAGAGACCGCCGATTTAGGGTGGAGCATGCGCAGCACCTAACACAAGATGCTATCAAGCGTTTTCATGAATTGAATGTTATCGCATCGATGCATCCATATCATCTTGTGGATGATGGAAATTGGGCAGCAAAAAGATTAGATAGTACACGACTCAGAGGGACTTATGCATTCAAGCGTATGTTAGATGAAGGGGTGACACTTACTTTTGGATCGGATTGGACAGTGGCACCAATTAATCCTCTGTATGGAATTTATGCGGCTGTAACGAGAAGAACTGGAAATGGACTAAACCCCAATGGATGGTTCGCTGATGAAAAAATTTCTATTGAACAAGCCTTAAGAGCCTATACAATGGATAATGCCTATGGTTCATTTCTAGATAATAAATTGGGTGTGTTGAAAGTGGGTATGTATGCGGACTTGGTGGTGTTGAATGATGATTTATTTTCAATCAAACCGGAAACCATTAAAGATGTAAAAGTACTGAGGACGGTTATCAATGGAAAAGAGGTATTCGTTTCTCATTGATCAAATCTGAATCAGCCTTCGCTTTTTACTTACTTGATTTTCTGTTCAACAGCTTTAATAAATTCTTTATTGATAAAGTATTCTAAATAGCGTTTATCAATTTCACTGCGAATACTTTGGATAATCAACTCTTCGCTTTGTAGATTGATTTTGAATTTTTCATTGATGCTACTAATGGTGTCACTTCTTACTTTCTTTTGAAGCCCAGTATTTTTATCTTTTACACCCAACACATAATTTATTTCACTAATTACGGCGGTTTTATTTTTTTTACTTTTGGTCACAAAGAGTGATATTAAAGCAAGTTCCCCATCCGTAAATTCAACTTCATTTTCGGAGTTAATAGTTGTTATTTTTTGAGCTGTATGTTGTTTTTTTCTTTTTGATAAAAAAAATCCCCCAATCAATAAGATGCCCAAGGGAATAATCGGATAGTAGTAGTTGCTATTGTCATTATATACTGAAATAGCTTCAACTGAAAAATTAGATTTATCTAATGAAATCGAATCATATTTTTCTAATGTAGAATCTAGACTGTATAGCATGTCATTGTACACATAACCGTATCGTGATGATTTTACTGTTTTGCTTATTTTTATACTTAGGGCATTGTTCATTTTCATTACTTGATTTGTCTTGAAGTCAAGCATGTAAACAATGTTTTTTGATTCCACCATAAAGCCTTTAGCATAATCTATCTTGAATTGAATATCGTTGAGTAATTCGAGTGTTTGTTTATTGATTTTTCCAATTACTGTCCAGGTTGATGTTTTCAAGTTAAGCGCATATGTTTTTTTATCAAGTGATAGTTTTTTTTCTTCACTAATTCCATCATTAACTATGCCTTGAAAGGGTACAATTATTTTTTCGGCCATGGCGTCCAGCCAAATCAATTCAAATGGTTTATACTGATGAATAACTTGTTTATTTAATGGAATAATTTCCCAATGGTTAGTCTTTCGATTATAATTTCTTAATGTTCCATTGTTCTGACCATCAGCATATCCGCCTTGGATGTATAGTTGGTTTTTTAACGTATACACATAGCTATGCGTTGCGTCAATCTCTTTTTGACTACTATTCAACTTAATGAATCGAATAGTGCTGTTGGTAAAAGTTGATGCTTTATACAATACACCACCTTGATCTATCAGAAGGAATAAGTCATTTCCACTTTTAATCAAATGTTGGGTTGATATTTGATTTACTTCATTGGATTTTTTTGGCAGGTTGGTTATGGTAATGCTATATCCCAAAGTTTCTCCTTTCATTAAATCAACGAAAAAGGGATTGTTTTTAATTATTAAAATACTGTCTTTCTCTTCAGAGAAAGCATTAAATGTATTTAAGTTTAATGTAAAAAATAGGCAATAAATGAATTTCATGAAAATAGTATGCCCTTTGTTAGAATTGGTGTCAACTCAATTTACTTAAATTTTTTGGGCTATCTGATTTTCGACTTTATCATTAGGGAAGTTGATGCTTAAACACCTTCCCATCTTTCATTACCCAATCAATTTTTTGTAGGGCTTCAATATGTTTGGTAGGATCTTGTTTTAATGCAATGATATCTGCGAATGCACCCGCTTTGATTTC
>CAJBBV010000120.1 GCA_903951405.1 uncultured bacterium | reverse complement strand
CTCCTCCTTTCACTTCTTTATATTCCCTCAGCATTGAATGCACAGCATGATGTATTGCGGGTGAAAAAGACTACTGATTTTACGGTAAATGGAAAAGGGACTGCTAAGAACTGGGAACAGGCAGAGTGGAATGTGATTACACCCCGCGATAGTAAAACCTTACAGCAGAATAACTGGAGTATTCCTCCAAATAAAATGAATATTCTCACTGAACAATACAAAACTTCATTCAAAGTCCTGTACTCTGATAAAGGAGTTTATTGTTTGTATAAATGCGAGGACAGCACAATCACGGCAACATTAAAAGGTGACTATCTAAACCTATATGATGAAGACGTGGTAGAGGCTTTCTTTTGGCCCGACACCACCTTACCCATCTATTTTGAATATGAGCTCTCTCCATTAAATTATGAATTGCCTATTCTCATCGTAAACAATAAAGGAAAGGCTATGGGTTGGAAACCTTGGCAATATGAAGGAGATAAAAAAACTATTCATGCTATTTCAAAAACAGATGTAAGTTCAACGAATAAGCACTTTACTTGGTACGCAGAATTTTTTATTCCCTATTCATTGCTTGGCACATTAGGTAATATACCTCCACAAAAAGGAACGCAATGGCGCGCGAACTTTTACCGTATTGATTACGATCACACGCCAGTATATTCAAGTTGGCAGCTCACTCGAAATAGTTACCATGATCCTGAACGATTCGGGATACTCCAATTTGATTAATACAGGTTGGATATCTGGTTATGCTTGAACAGCTTTGTCTTCAATTGGTCGTTTATGCCAATAGGAAGCAAGAACCGACCCTGTGATATTCATCAATGGACCAAATATCGCTGGTGCTAATCCTACTGTTGCCATCTTGCCCATTGACTTAGCTAGACCTGATGCTAGTCCGCCGTTCTGCATGCCCACTTCAATAGCAATGGTTCTGCAATCACGTTCAGACATTTTGAATAACCTACCTGACCAATACCCAAGAACATATCCTGTTAGGTTATGAATCAATACAACCAAAATCAATGCCGGTCCAATTGTAAGCAAGCTGTTTCTTCCTGCAGCAGTGATGATTACAATGATGAATGCAATGCCAAACATGGATACCAGTGGCATGGCTTCATCAAACCATTTCATTTTACCTGTGAAGAAGTGATTGAATACTAATCCTGCACCGATAGGGATGATAACCATTTTAAAAATATCAAACATCATGTCTAGTACATGTATTTCAATAAATGCTCCTGCAAATAACTTCATAAGAAGTGGGGTTAACAATGGAGCAAGCATAGTAGAGATCGCAGTTATCGTAACTGAAAGGGCGAGGTTTGCTTTCGCTAAGTATGAGATAACATTAGACGCCATACCATTTGGTGAACAACCTATTAAAATGATTCCAGCTGCTATCTCAGCAGGAAAATGGGTAAGGCTTGCAAGTGTAAATCCAAGCAGAGGCATAATCACAAAGTGACTGAACACGCCAATGAATACTCCCTTCGGCATTTTAATAACACCTGCAAAGTCTTTGATACTCATGGATGTTCCCATGCCAAACATAATCAGTTGGATAAGCGGAGTAATCAACAGAGCAAGCTTATATCCATTCCATGCAACAAAATAGCCGGGATAGAATAATGCTGTTGTCACCGCTGCAAAAATAGTAACGGTATAGGCAAATCCTTTTAACGCTTCGAAGCCTCTAAAGCTTATTGCTAGGGCAACAAAGAAGGCTATGAACAAAGGACCAACCAAGGATGTGTTACCAGCCATTAATAATATCAAGGCGGCTAACAACGCGGTGAATGATAGCAAGAGGGTGAAATGGTAAAACGTAAATTTTTTCATACAATAAAAAAGGTAGTTAGTTTAAGGAAGCCGTTGATTGGTTTTATATTATTTATTTACCAAGTTCTTTTGGCTAAGAATTCATCTAGCTGTGCTTTAGTTAATTTTCTTACACCGGGTGTTTCGTCAAGCCATTTGAGGAAGGCAGATTTAATTTCCTCCGTCCAATTACTGTCTATTTGTCCAGGTGAATATTTGCCTGATTTCAGCATAGCATGACTAAATAAATCACGTAATCCAATAAATTCGGCAATGCTGATGACTTTTTCAGCAAGGTGTGCAGGAATAAATAGTACGCCTTCTCGTTCAGAAATAACAAGATCTCCAGGGAGTACAATGGCGCGTCCGATACGAATTGGTGTATTTAATCCCATCAAGACTACATCTTCAAGATAGGAGGGGTCAAAATCGCGGACAAAGGCATTAAAGCCTTTGATGTTGGCTAAGCCTGAAAGGTCGCGTGCAGCACCATCAAAAATTACACCGTTACCTGTTTTAGCAAAGATTGAATTGCCTAGGTTATCGCCTATTAATGTGCCCTGCGCAATTTTACCAAAGCAATCGGCAACATATACATCTCCTTTGGTTAGTGTCTCAATTGGCCATGCATTGGTGTTGCCTTTTCTTCCTTCATTTTTTCCGCGTTCTTTAATTTTTGCTTCTACATCGGGTCTGCTTGGCATGTATTGTGCTGTTACAACACGACCAACAACTTTTGTTGAATCATTTACCAATTTCCAGTTGCCTTCAAATTGGTTTTTATATCCTTCATTTTTTAAGACAGTCCATGCTTCTTCAATGCCAATATTTTTTGCACGAGTGATTAAGTCGTCTGATACTTTTGGTCTGCCGTCTTCAAAGCGTTCGCCTTTCCATTCAGAGGTCAAGAAAATAAGTTCCTCTTTAGGCATTTTCTGTGCATAAAATTTTTCTGCTGCAATCAGCAGGCAAATGAAAATGAGCAGTGATTTTAATTTCATGATGATGTTATTGGGCTACTAAAATAGTGGTTCTAATTTGATCAATCTTTATTTTTTACTTTTTACTACAATTGGATCTGCAATGCCATTTAAATCATAGACGATATTGCCACCTTTGATTGTCATTTCACATTCAAACTTTTGTTTTCCATTTATTTTATACCCTGTCTTATCATAGAATCCGAAATCACCTTGACGTAAATTAAGAATGGCCACGTCTGCAATACTGCCCATGGATAGATTGCCAAGTTCTTCGCGTTTGATGACTTGTGCAGGCTTCCACGTAGATGCATTGATAACGCTGCTAAGGTCCATACCCATCAATAAAAATTTAGACATTACGCCAAGTTGGTCTTTCATGGACGCGTTCATACTTCCAGTATGTAAATCAGTGCTGATGGTATTTGGGAGAAATCCTGCTTTGATGGATGGGAGTGCTTGTGTAAAATTGAAACTGGCTCCACCATACCCCACATCAAAAATGATTCCTTTCTTAACCGCATCCCAAATGAATGGTTTTACTTTTCCTGTAGTTTCATCTACTACTGTTTCCCTTACATTACCTTCTAATAACGTGTAGGTATGTGTATAGATATCTCCTGCGCGAAGGTGTTTCATGAATAATTCTTCAATGGGCAATGGGGGAGTATTTCCTCCGAAATCGATCATCACAGGTATATTGGCTAATCTTCCTGCTTCTACACCACGGTCTACTGGTGTCCATTCTGGTCCGCTAAAATGAGCCACTTTAAAACCCACAATATTGTCTTTGTATTGCTTTGCAACCATGGCACTCATTTTTGCGTCCATGTCATGTTCGTTTTGTTCATAGGGTCCACCTCGCATTCCTTCGCCTACAATATTCAAAAACGATAATACCCTTGTTTGGGAGTTGTCAATAATATTCTTTTTAAACAGTGGAAATGATTTCCATCCTGCACCACCTGCGTCTACAACGGTGGTTACGCCAACGCGAAAGGTAAATCCATCCGGTACAACGGCTACCAACCCATTGCTTAAATAATGGTCGGGTTCTGTGCCAAAAAATACATGCGCATGTAGATCAATAAGTCCAGGTGTTACATACAAGCCTTTGGCATTAACAACTTGTATGCCTTGTTTTGCATCGATGGATTTAGCTACTTGTACTATTTTACCATTGCTGATGGCAACATCCATGATTGCATCGATATTATTTTTAGGATCGATTACATGACCTCCTTTGATTACAATATCATATGATTGCGCAATGGATAGTTGTCCAAGTAAAAGAAAGATCACTACGAATAACGGTTGTATTTTTTTCATATGCTCATTTTAACGTTCAGTAATATTTTATGTTAGAGGCTTATTTTTTTCTTGCTTTTTTAACATCCATAGCTGAAATTGGAGTGCCATGATTTGTAAAGTTTTGTCTTATGTAATTTAATACCTGTGCAATATCATCATCACGTAAGAAGTTATGGGCAGGCATTAAGTTGTTGTATGGTTTGCCTTTTACAGTGATTGGAATATTCAATCCATTTAAGACTACGTCAATTAGTTTTCGTTTATCTCCATTCACCCATTCAGAACCTTCTAAGGGAGGGAATCTATTGCCATCTCCACGCCCGTTGTGTTGGTGGCAAGAGATGCAATAGGTATTGTACACCATTTCACCTGGTATAGCACTATTCTTGTACAAATTATCTTTTACCTCATCTGGGGTGCGGATATGCGCGTTCAATTTTCTTTTTTCCATCTTGGCCAATTGTTCTTTGCCAAACTTGTCTTTATCTCCTTTGTACATGATACGCCATATCTTTCCGATGCGTGAATCAGATACATAGATTGATCCATCTGGTCCCATGGCAAGTCCCATTGGCCTATACTTTGCATCACTTGTATTAACAATGGTATCCATTCCTGCAAAGCCATCTGCGAATACTTCCCATTCTCCAGAAGGAGCACCATTTACAAATGGAACATAGCAAAGAAAGTAGCCTGCCTGCGGATAGGGAGATCTATTGGTCGACCCATGAAAAGCAATAAATGCGCCATGTTTATAGTGTTCTGGAAACTGATTGCCTTCATAAAAAAGTAAATCATTGGGTGCCCAATGTCCGGGGAATCCCATTATGGGCATTTTTGTTGTACTATCTTTTGCTAGCATTTTACCATCCCCTCCATATTCTGGGGCTTGGATATTTTTGTTTTGCATTTGATCGAAGTAGCTGTATGGCCATCCAAAGTTGTCTCCTTGTTTTACTTGTAAGAATTCTTCAGAGGGGAGCATAGCATTTTGCCATGGCGTAAATTTATCTGGCCATAGTAAATGCAGGTCGTCTCTTCCATGCATGACTACATATAAATTATTGGTCATGTTGTTCCACTGCATGGCCACTACACTTCGTATTCCGGTGGCGAATTTTTTACCGTCTTTTTGTTTTAGGTTGGTTTTGTTTGCATCGAATTGCCAAATACCGCCGTAATGTTCTAGTTCAGGACAAGGGTTAAGTCCAGCAAAACCTGGAGTACCACCAGGTGTCATGATTAGATCTTGGCAAGCATTGGACGGTGCACCAAATGGTACATACATATGTCCGTCATTGTCAAATGCTATTGGTTTAGTGATATGCCAAATGGATCCACGTTGTTCTATGTCCTCGGTAAGGATGGTATCCATTTTTGTTTCTGGAACCAGTTTGCCTGGACTTAATTTATTTCTATAGACAACTCTTTCTGAAGCATAGTATAAGTAGCCATTATGAATGCGCATGCAGTTGGCTAGACTTCCTTCATTGAAGTAATCGCCAAAGTAAACGATGGAATCTGCTTTGCCATCATTATTTGTATCCCTCAGTCCTATGTTACCCCCTTCTCCTTTTTTGGAGTAGCGTAATTTCACATAGATATCACCGTTATCATTAACGGCTAAATGACGTGCTGGTCCGGTGCTATCCGCTACTACTAATGCTTCAAAGTTATCTGGAAGAAATAGACCGCCATTATCTGCATCACCTTTTGGTAAAGGAACAGGTGTTTTACATTGGGTAAAAAATATAGATGTAACTAAGATTAATAAACATAGTTTAATCGTCATAAAACGATAGCTACGAGTCATGTTGAATTTAGATCTTTTCATATCATTACATTATGATTGCTAATAATAATTTAACCCTGTGTTGAAGTATACATTCAGCACCTTATAAAGATACTTTGTTCTAGTAAAGGTAACGCTACTCTTTGTTCCAAATTGTGGCGGAAATACCATTTAAGTCCCATACAATTTTACCCGAACGAATCGTTAATTCTGCTTCTAGTTTTTGCTTGCCTGGTAGTTTGTTTCCGGCAGCATCGATAAAACCAAACTTTCCTTTTTGAACACTCAACAGAGTGATGTCTGCAATAGTCCCTTCACTTAAGTTGCCAAGATCTTCGCGTTTGATGGCTTTGGCTGCATTCCAGGTGGCATGTGCAATGACTTCATCTAATTTCATGCCGATGGCCATGAATTTAGACATGATGTTGAGCATATTTTTCATGCCGGCATTCATGCTAAAGCGGTGAAGGTCACTACCAAACGTATTTGGTATTAATCCTTGTTTAAATGCCGGTACGGCCTGATTAAACCAGAAGCCAGCTCCACCATGTCCAACGTCGAACAATACCCCTTTTGATTGTGCTGCTAAAACAAACGGCCGCAACTTACCCATGCTATCAACGATAGGCATTCGTTCAGTGATTTCTTCAAACGAGTGTGTGATGATATCACCTGAGCGCATTTTTGATAATTGTTCTTCTAGGCTGTATTGGGGTAGGTGACATTCTATGAATAGGGGAGTGTTTGATTTTGTTGCCGCATGTAATGCGCTGTTGAAAGGTGTCCAATCCGCCCCCTCATAGTGTCCTATTTTTACACCGACAATGATGTCTTTGTATTGTTGAATAGCACTAGCCACAGAATCTACATCTATATTGCTGAAGTCATCTTTGATTGGCTTGCCATCCATTCCATCTGCTACGATATTTAGAAAGGCTAGTATGCGTGTTTGAGATACATCGATAACTTGACTCTTAAATTGGGGAAAATTATGCCAACCGGATGTTCCAGCATCAACTACAGTTGTTACACCTGCTTTAAAACTAAAATCATCGGGGGATACGCTGTTGACTCCATCTGCAAATGTATTTGCTTTGTTTCCTACAAAGACATGGGTATGAATATCAATCAAACCTGGAACAACATAAAGTCCTGTTGCATCAATCGTTTTTTTAGATGAGAATGTTGATATATTGTCGTTGACTTCAGCAATTTTTCCATCTTTGATGGCAATATCTTTTATAGCATTGATGTTGTTTTTTGCATCGATGACGTGGCCGCCTTTTAATAGGAGGTCATACTGCTGTGCAAGGCTAACATTTGCAATGAAAAGGAAAGCAGTTGCCAAAAAACATTTGTAGATCTTCTTGGTATGAAGAACAAAAATGGGGGAAACGATTAACGGAGTTCTCATTTTTTATTTTTCAATTCATCTTCCCAGGATGGTGCACTTAAGCCATTCAAATCCCATACTATTTTCCCAGCGCGAATGGTTAATTCAGCTTCAAGTTTTTGATTGCCTTTGAGTACCATTTTTCTGATATCAAGGAATCCGAAATCTCCTTTACGGATATTGAAAACCGTAACGTCTGCATCGCTATCTACGCTTAAATTTCCGAGATCAGGTCGGTTAATGGCATTAGCAGGATTCAGGGTTGAGCGGAGAATGACATCTTGTATACTCATTCCCATGGTTAGGAATTTCGACATCACATTGCTCATGTCTTTCATACCACTATTCATGCTCTCTGCATGTAAATCTGTGCTTATGACATTTGGTTTAAAGCCTTGTTGAAATGCAGGGACTGCTTGTCTCCAAGAAAAAGCGCCACCACCATGGCCTACATCAAAAACGATCCCCCTTTTTTGAGCGGCAAATACAAAGGGTTTTACTTTTCCATTCTCATCTACTATCGTTTCACGTCCAGCTGGACCGTATGAAAAAGTATGCGTGAACATATCGCCTGGGCGAAGGTGTTCCATAAATAATGATTCAATTGAATTAGGTGGATTGTGTTCACCGAAGTCAACAATCACTGGTACACTAGCTAGTTTACCTGCTTGCACCGCATGGTCAACTTGGGTAAACCCTCCCCAATAATGTGCAGATTTAATGCCGACAATGATTTCTGGGAATAATTTATTTATCATGTAGGCTGCTTGTTGCGGATTCATGTCTGAAGTATCCTGTTCTTCAAAGCGACCTAGCATTCCATTGCCAACAATATTTAGGAATGCCAATACACGAGTTTGCGCTTTGTCGATTGTTTGTTGTTTAAACTGCCTAAAGTTTCTCCAGCCAGATGATCCTGCATCAACTACTGTTGTAACACCAGAACGAAAGGAGAAAGCATCTGCTGATACACTTGTTTGTGCATTAGCGATATATGAACCTAAGTCGTTGCCGTTGAATACATGCACATGCATATCAATTATGCCTGGTGTTACATAAAGACCTTTTACATTGATTACCTGTTTAGCATTATTTACTGGGATATCTTTTGCTACCTGTGCTATTTTACCTTTGACAATGGCTACATCCATTTGTTCATCAATCTTATTCTTTGGGTCGATGACATGACCTCCCTTTAACAAAATATCTATTTGCTGTGCATGTGCTGTGTTGAAAGACCATAGACAAGCAATCAGTAAAAAAAGAGACTGATAGCGAGTACTACATGCATAGAGGGCTTTGATAAAATTTGACATAGCAATTGAATTAATTGATTTTAAAATCGAAAGAGTATGTCGATACATACTCTTTCGATCGAATTATTTATGAAGATCTACATATTTATGTCATCATTAGGTTGCGAGTGGAGGGCCACCAGGGATCACAATATCCTGAGGCTTCATTTTAAATTCACTGCGTTTAGCGGTGAATTTCGCAGTGCGGTATTCACCCATATAGATCGATCCCTCAAACGCATCATTAACAACTGTGCCAGAGAATAAAAATGTAATGTTGTCTGCAGTATGCCTATCAACACTTCGTAACTTGATTGTTGAACCTTCGATAGTTCCCATTAATTCTCTAGTAGAGAAGTCGCCTTTATGAGATCCCTTGATCCATTTGCCATCTTGTTGTATGAAAAGGTTATGCTGGCTGGTACTGCTAAAAAATTCTATTGTAGCATCCCAACTTCCATTCAGATCTGCTGATGGTTTTTCAACGGTTGTATTTTTTGGTGAACGCTTTTGAGTGAGTACACCATAGAGGCGATCTGCTACAACTTTTTCATTACCTGGTTGCATTTGTCCAGTAGTGATGTTGATGGATGTTTTTCCATTACTGAAGCCACTTCCAATAGCAACTCTTGGTTTTTTTCTACCGAGTTCTTCTGCCATTTCATCGCCTGTAAGGTTGAATTGTTCTGGGTCCCATGAAACCGTGAGCACAGGAGATTTATTGGATAGTTCTGTTGGTTCAAAAACGGAAGTGGTAACTCCATTAATGGATGAAAGTTTTTTTGAGATAAGCGCTAACCAAGAAAGCCATGTTTTCCATTCTCCGGCATGGTCTCGGGTCGTCCATGCTTCAACGGCGGCTAACATGCCCATCATTTCTTCACGCCCTACTTTATTATCACGACCTGGTCCGTGGTGAGGTGAGCTTGCTTGCCATGCAGACATGAGTATGTCTTTGCGGCCAAGAATCAAGCCAGCGCATTGTGGTCCGCAAATTGCTTTACCCCCACTATAAACCACTAGGTCTGCACCGCGTTGTAGGTGAATATTTGGAATGGTAAGCACTTCAGCAGCGGCATCTACTAGAATAGGTACCTTGTGTGGCTTAGCTGCTTTAACAATATTTTCAAGAGACATGGGCTGACCTGGTTGAGACTCGTCGTATGCCATAATATAAATCATAGCAGTACGTGAATTAAAGGCGCTCTCCAATTCTTGCATAGAGTCAACGTCAATTATTTTGGCTCCGGTATTTCGGATTGAGTGATCATAGGTATTACGAGAAGATCTTGGAATAATTACTTCCGTTTTATCAAAGCCAGTAAGGTCTGGAATTCGAATCAACTTTTCCGGATTGCCTCCTGTTAAGCACGCTGCAGTTACGTGTTTCATGCCTGCTGCGCATCCAGCAGAAACCATTCCCCATTCTGCACCGGTAATTTCTGCTAGGCGCTTTCCGATACCGTCTGCAAGTTCATCATATTGTACAAAATCTTTCGAGGCGGCTTCCATTGCAGCACGAACTTCTGGACGCTCAATAGAGCCACCGATGATGGTGAATGTACCGCGACAATTGATGATGGGTTCAACACCAATGGTTTCGAATATGGAAGGTGCAATGCCAAATTCAGATGATACCGTCAATGGATTTATTTTGTCCACTTTCGTGCCAGCAAAAAGAGACTTTATAGGGGCCAGCATTCCAGTTAAGGGCAATAAAGTAAGGCCTTTTAAAATATTTCTTCGTTTCATACAAGAGTTGATTTACTTGTTTTTGTAGTTGATCAGTTTCAGTTATCCGCAGGGTGAAAAGGCGTAGGTTTTAGAAGAGGGCAAGTACATTGTACTTTATTCTTTGATTTCAACTATCATCTCTATCTCAACTGCAATATTGCCCGGTAGTGATCCTACACCTACGGCAGATCGTGCATGTTTTCCATTCTCTCCAAAGACCTCTACTAATAAATCAGAACAACCGTTGATTACCTTAGGCTGCATATCAAACGTTGGAATGCAGTTTACCATACCTAGTAATTTTACAATACGTTTTACTTTATTCAAATCACCTATTTCGGCTTTCAGTGAAGAAAGCAGTGAGATGCCTGTGAACCTTGCTGCTTCCCTTCCTTGTTCCAAGGTTACTTCTGCTCCAACTTTACCGATTACTTGTCCGCCTTCTGGTTTATCTGGGCCATGACCTGATAGGTATACTAGGTTTCCAACCCGAACTGCTTTTACATAGTTGGCAATAGGAGGTGTTGGTGTTATCAAATGAATACCAAGCTCTTTAATACGGGCTTCTGCATCTACCTTGTTTTGAGCATTGATCAGTGAAGTAGAGAGAAATACAATGGCGAAAACTAACGTGATACTCTTTTTCAATGGATTATGTTTTTGAAATTATGGATGATTTTTGTCTTACTATTTTCGATGAGAAAAGATAATAACCCTACTCATTTTTATTACTTGAATTTATTGATAAAAATTCAAATGGCGCCAAAAACCCTCGTATTTCTTGTGATGAAATTTATTCGGGTTTACTCTTTTTTATAATTTCCTATTGTGGGTGACATATTATCCTACTCTAGGACTTATTCTTGTCGTAATTGGGAAATAAAAAAAGGAGGGGTTAGCCTCCTTTTGTACAAATTAATTTATACTAATTATCAGTTGAACTGAATCAGCGTTTATCGTTCAGTTTTCTTTCATGTGCAACTTCATCATACCATATGGCTGTTTCATTGTTATTGAAATGTTGCCGAATATAGGTTAATACAGATGCAATGTCGGCATCCGATAAGAAGTTGTGAGGGGGCATTAAATTATTATATAATTTACCATTAACGGTAATTGGCTTTTGCATGCCATTTAGAACGATATTAATCAATCTCTTTCTATCTGTAAGAACATATTCAGATCTTTCTAGAGGAGGGAATCGTTGTCCATCACCTTTTCCATCTTTAGCATGACATGCTACACAGTATTTTGTGTAAACAAGTTCACCACCTTCTGCATTACCTTTTTCAAGTTTGTCGGCAACTTCATCTGGTGTTCTAATATGGGCACTCGTTTTTCTTTTTTCAATGACAGCCAATTGTTCTTTGCCGAATGTTGATTTATTACCTTTAAACATGATTCGCCATAGTTTTCCTTTTCGAGAATCCGTAATGTATAATGAACCATCAGGTCCTTCTGCAAGTCCCATTGGACGGCCTTTCGCATCATATGTATTTACGATTGTATCCATGCCAGAAAATCCATCTGCAAATACTTCCCAAGGTCCAGAAGGTTTTCCATCTTTGAATGGAACGAATCCTACGAAATAACCAGACTGAGAGTAGGGTGCGCGAATAGTAGAACCATGAAATGCTATAAAAGCTCCATGCTTATAGTGCTCTGGAAATTGACTGCCTTGATAAAATAAGATATCATTAGGTGCCCAATGGCCAGGAAAGCCGATAAGGGGTTGTTCATATTCTTTTCCTTTTCCTTCTTTTTTACCATCACCACCGTATTCCGGATTCAGTAATTTTTTTCCTTGCATATTATCGAAATAATAATATGGCCATCCTACATCTGATCCTTCTTTAATTCGTACAAATTCTTCAGATGGGAGCATGGCGCTTTGCCAGCGGGTATATTTTTGGGGCCAAGTGCGTTGAAAATCATCTCTTCCGTGTTGAACGATATATAAATTATTGTCATTTGGGTTCCATGTGATGGCTACTGCACTTCTTATTCCTGTTGCGTATCGAGTTCCGTCTTTTATGGTTTGGTTTTGTTTGTTCGGATCAAACTTCCAAATTCCTGCATGAAGTTCTAATTGTGGACAGGGATCTTGTCCGGGTGAATTTGGTATTCTATCTAGAACTTGACAAACGTCAGTAGGAGATCCATAGGGGACGTACATATTTCCTTTGTTGTCGAATGCCACTGGCTTTGCTGTATGGCTAAATCCATATGGATCATTCATGAAGTCGTCTGTAAGAATTAATTCTACTGCCGTATCTGGTAGTAATTTTCCAGGCTTCAGTTTTGATCGGAAAATCTGATTCGTTGAGCTATAGTATATATAGCCATTGTTGATACGCATAGCTGTCCCGTATCCCATAGTATCTGCATAGAATCCAAATCGTTCAATGACCTCTGCTTTGCCGTCATTGTTTTCGTCTCTTAATGCAATGTTGCTTCCGTTAGGATAAGAAGCCCTAAGCTTAACATACACATCGCCATTATCATTTACGGCTATATGCCTTGCTGCACCTAGGCTATCAGCTACGACAACTGCTTGAAAATCTCCTGGGAGGTATAGTCCGCCATTGTCAGCATCTCCCGGTGGTAATCCTTTGTTATTACATTGCGCAAATGTCAAAATAATAAGAGCATAGCATACCGATTGTACAATTGCTTGCCATTTTTTTTGAAATAAGAAAGAGGACATAGGAAATATTTATTTAGAATGATTATCAGAAGTTGATGAATCTAATCAATAGAAGTTTACACAAATGCGATGCAATCCATTTCTACTAGTGAATCACCTGGCACGCCTCCTTTGGCAACAGCAACAGTAGATCGAACAGGAGGTTTATTTCCGAATCTACCTTTGAATACTTCATTCATGCCTTGGTAGTCTTTGATGTCATTCAGGTATACCGTAACTTTTAGTACTTTTTCCATGGAGGAGCCCGCACTAATCAATTCTTTCTCTAATTCCTTTAGTACATGGTCGGTATGTGCTTTTATGTCGCCTTCAAAATGGGCGCCTTTACCAGCGATATAAACCATCCCCTTAAATTTTGTATGGCCTGAAAAAAGGGGAACATCATCTTGATTAACGATATTATGCGCTGTCTTTTCTTCACTTGAATTTATATTAGCTTTTGCCGCCAATCCAAGTCCAGTTACTGCAACTAGTGAGCCAAATAATTTTTTGATTGTTGATCTACGTTTTTCTTGCATAGTATTTAGGTTTATTAGTATAAAAGGAGATTCAATTTCTGATTGATTTTATTTTCGTCTAATCATCTTCCATTCTCTTCCTGGCTTGTCGACTTGAAATGATTCAATATTTCCGGCATCTTGTAATGTTACAAATACAGTTCGCCCATCATCACCACCGAAAGCAATGTTACTTGGTAGTTTTCCTGATAAAACGATTTCTTTCAAGAGTTCTCCAGTAGGGGATACTTTAGCCACAGTGCCTTTACCCCAACGAGCGATGTATAGATTTCCAGACACATCACAACGCATACCATCCATACCAAAATCGGGAAATTCGATTAATAATCTCTTGTTGCTTAGTGTGCCATCGTCAGCTAAATCATATGCCCATACTTTGCGTTGAACCGATTCATTCACATAAAGTGTTTTGTCGTTAGGACTGACCTCTATGCCATTTGTTGTACCCATGTCTTTTTCTAGCAGGCTTACTTTGCCATCTGTGGATATTGTCCAAATCCTTCCTGTGCCTCCTGCCCAATTTGGGTCGCTGGCGAATAAGCGGTCTTTGCTAGTGATGGCAATATCATTTGGCTGACTCATTGTTGGCTCATTAGCGTAGGTGCTAATTTGTTTGGTAGTCATATTGACTTTAAGAATATTGTGATTGGTGTAATCGGCTATTAGCATTTCACCTTTGCTATTAAATCGAATTCCATTACCGATGGATTTATTGGGCAACTCTATAAAAATATTTCCTGCTCCTGTTTTTGTGATTTTTCCTACGGTACCCTCTTTGGCATAATTTACTGCATATAAAGTACCATCAACGTCGACGGCAGGTCCTTCAGCACCGGCAGTGAATGAGTTTATCTCTGTATAGGGTTTAGACAGATATTGCTGACTTACTTGTTTGCTAGCAGAGCATGAGGCCAAGACTAATGCTAGCAAGGTAATCGATGTTGTGCTACTTAATTTCATTGTAGTTTATTTATGATAATGGCTTGAATCGTTGTTAAAAATAGAATAAAATGCGTTAATCTGATTATGTTAAGTTTGGTATAATAAGAACAGTGAGCCTTTTAGATTTTGATTGTTGTATAGAGATTTTCTTGGATGATAATTGGATTAAGAAGAAATATCTTATTTTGTATAAGCTGGCGTGGAAATGCCATTTAAGTCATATACAACCTTACCTCCTTTTAGGGTTAGTTCACACTCAAATTTATTTTTACCTGAAACCTTAAAACCTGTTTTGTCATAAAATCCAAAATCACCTTCCCTAATGTTTAGTATTGTTAAGTCAGCGATTGCACCAACTGAAAGATGACCTAATTCTT
>CAJBBV010000119.1 GCA_903951405.1 uncultured bacterium | reverse complement strand
CCAACGTTTAATGGTCGTACAACAAGCAATGGAGAAATTTTTAGCAATAAGAAACTGACCTGCGCCAATAATTTTCTGCCACTTGGAACATATATCCTTGTATCGAATTTAAAAAATCAACAAAGCGTTATTGTCAAAGTCAACGACCGGATGCATCCCAGCAATAAAAGACTGATTGATCTTTCGCAAGCCGCTGCAGCTAAATTAGGTCTTTTGCATCAGGGTGTAGGTGAAGTTCAAATTCGAATAATATCAGATGAAAAAGGTACTATTGCCTTTCATTAATCGACAATCAAGGAGATTAAACATGATGGTATTAGATCATTAGAAATTTCTGTATGATGATCCAGTAATCAAAAAGGTAGAAATGGTAACTAAGTTCGCCGTATTTTGTTTTGATTTTTACTATGGGCTCCTTACAAACATCTATACAAACAATACTACATGGTATGCAAAAACTGATTCTCATTGTCTTGCTTGCACTTCGTTTGTCGAGCTATGCACAAACAACAAAAACAGCCTGGACTGGTATTGCCAGCTATTATCATCCTAAGTTCAATGGCAGAAAAACATCCAATGGGCAAGTGTTCAACAATGAGAAATTAACTGCAGCGAGTAACCGCTTAAAAATTGGGACCAAGGTGAAGGTGATTAATGTAAAAAATAATAAATCTGTTGTTGTCCTTATCAACGATCATATGCATGCTCGAAACAAACGCCTTATTGATGTGTCTTCCTCAGCAGCAAAAATATTGGGCTTTTATGAGCAAGGAATCTGCCAAGTAAAAATCGAAGTGGTGCAAGACAGTATCACGATAAAATAGCATCAACTTCACTAGAAACGCCTCTTTGCGTAATGGTTTAATAATAACAAATGGAACGCAAAGCTATTTTTTTTCATTTTTTGAAAGTATCTTGCGACAAGCTTAAAACTATGGAATACGAAATAAAACAATCTGGCAAATTCAAGTATGTTGAAGAAGGTTCAGGCCAGCCTTTGGTACTACTTCATGGCTTGTTTGGAGCATTGAGTAATTTCAAGGACCTTATCGATTGCTTCAAGGAAAAATTTACAGTATACATACCCATATTACCGTTGTATGATCTCACAAATTTAGACACTTCCGTGGCAGGCTTAGCCAAGCATGTGGCAAAATTTATTGAAGCGAAACAATTAAACAATGTGCACCTAATGGGCAATTCCGTAGGCGGCCATATTGCGTTCGTATACGCACTTAAACATGGCGAAAAAGTGAAGACCATCACGCTAACCGGCAGCTCAGGCTTGTTTGAAAATGGTATGGGTGAAACCTATCCTAAGCGAGGGGATAAAGATTATATCCGTAAAAAAGTAGAACTGACCTTTTATGATCCTACATCTGCCACCGACGAATTGGTGGATGAAGTCTATAACATCGTAAATAATCGCTTGAAAGCTATTAAAATCATCTATCTCGCAAAGTCTGCCATACGTCACCATCTTGGAGATGAATTACAAAATATCACCCAGCCCGTTTGTCTTATTTGGGGCAAAAATGATACCATTACACCTCCTATGGTTGCTGAAGAATTTAAGAAACTTTTGCCGACGTCTGAATTACACTGGATAGACAAATGTGGTCACGCACCGATGATGGAAGTTCCAGGAGAGTTCAATACATTGCTTGCCGACTTTTTGAGTAAAAACGCTAATTAATGCTTGTTGTATCAACTTAGTGGATGATATTTGCGTTAGTCAACAATTCATGGATTGCAAGAGTTTAATATCATCAGAATTTCCAGTGCTATCATTAGAAGATAGCGGCGATAAGGCCTTACGCCTCATGAGTGAATACCGTGTTTTTCATTTGCCGCTTATTGATCGTGATAATTATCTAGCACTTATTTCTGAAGACGATATACTTGATTGGAATACACCCGAAGCACCTTTATCAATCGCTGAATTCCTTACCTTCCGTCCTGCTGTTTTTGAAGGTTCACATCCATATGAAGCAGTTCGAATTGCCAAAGAATTTAATTTATCAGTGCTTCCTGTCGTTGATAAGCAACATCATTTCTCAGGTGTGATCACGATTGAAGGCTTATTCAACTTCCTCACAGATAACAATGCTATCAAAAGCAACGGCAGTATCCTGCTATTTGAAATGGAGCAACGAAATTATAGCTTATCTGAGATAGCTAGAATTTGCGAAACCAACTCCATCAGTATCTTGAGTCTTGCTGTAAAAAACATTGATGAGCTTGGTATGATTTGGGTAACTATCAAGGTCAATTCAACTGACATTCAAGCCCTCGTATCGACGTTCGAGCGGTTTAATTACACAATATCAGCCATGTACTCCACTGACTTTACAAAAGAGGATGTACAACAGAATTACGATATGCTGATGCATTATATCAATTTGTAACATTGTAAACATTAAGGATAAGTGCTATTCTTCATGATTCATTGTATCACGGCATAAATAATTAAATCCTGTACCTTTTATATTGACGAGAATCCATTCGTTAAAAATCAATCGTGTTCAAAGAATTATACCGGAGTGAACTATGAAACCAACCAAAACTTCATGCCTCATTTGCCTCATAAACTATTGTTGCGCTCTGCAAACACTCGGGTATTTACGAGATCAGAAATAGATAGCATCGGTCTGACTTATATTTCATACTGGAATTACAACCTATCTGAGAGCCTACTAGATTGTTTACAATAACTTTCTCCAATAAGTTTTGTTCAAAGGTACTGCGCATAAAAAAAGGGCTATCTTTTCAGACAGCCCTTCGAGTAGTAAAATATTATTCTTATTGCTTATTGAATGTTTGTGCATAGTTCAACGCTTTACCGTCAACTACTTTCAACATATACATGCCGTTTGATAATTCACCAACATTCACTGTGATTTTGTTTAATCCTTCTGTTAAGTCAGATTGAATCACTTTGACAGTTTTACCAGTCATATCCATTACCTTGAAGGTAGCACGAGTGACAGCAGATGAACTAACATCGACATATAAATCACCCATTGTAGGATTAGGATAAACAATCACAGCATTAGCAACCGCCATATTAGCGCCATCCGCTGTGTTAGCAACTAAGTTTGGTGCAAACTGACCATAATTGCCTTTCATGTCCATTTGAGCGAAATAAGGATTTGTTGTTTCATCAAATCCGCATTCTGTTAATTCAAATTTGTCGCCATTCGCCAAGTTCCCAGAATAAGGAATTGTAGCAATCACATTCCATTCGCCTGACATAAACTCTTTTGATAACATTGGTAAGTTATCAGCTACGTCGCCATACGATTGAAATTTAAAATCTCCTTTCTCTAAAATACCTGCAGAT
>CAJBBV010000118.1 GCA_903951405.1 uncultured bacterium | reverse complement strand
TCAAAAAATAATTTTATTGATAAAAGTTTTCAGGAGTCGTATAGACTAATAAACTCCTCAATTCTCATATTAAGAAATATTATAATAACAACAGCATTCTTACAATCTGCTAAACAGGAAAATTTCAATCATAATCAATTATCTAGAATAAAAATATCACATTAATTTGATGACTCTTCTCCAATCCATACCTACATCTAATGTTTCAACTGTACTTTTCTTTGGTACATTGGGTATGCTTGTCCTAGCGATTGGACTAGTTGTCTTTATTGTATTTCACCAACGTAAAGTCATTAAGTATCAGCAGCAACTCCAACACATGGAGGAAGAGCAACAACAAATTTTATTGAATGCTTCTATTCGTTGGCAAGAAGAAGAGAGACAACGAATAGCGGCCGACCTTCACGATGATGCTGGTCCACTGCTTGCCACAGCACGTTTATACTTGAACGAAAACTTGGTGCACCAAGAGATGGCTGTACAACTGCAAAGCATCTACAATGCCAAACAAATCATTGACGACACTATTCAACTGATTAGGAACATTTCTCATAGCTTAATGCCTCCTACCTTAAAGAATTTCGGTTTGGAGTCAGCTGTAAATGATCTTTTCCAAAAAATTAGTGGGTCTGGTGCAATCAATGCCAGTTGCCGTTTTCATGATTACCGCGAACGCCTCTTACCACAACGAGAGCTTTTGATATTTCGCGTATCGCAAGAATTGGTCAATAATATTCTAAAGCACAGTAATTCAAGCTTTATTCACCTCACCCAGAATATCAGTGAAGGCAAATTCTACATGCGCATTCATCATGATGGAAAGGGAATTACCCAGAGTGATATGGAGAAAATGAATAAAACGTCCACTGGCCTTGGACTTAAAAACATTCAGAGCAGGATGAAAGTCCTCAACGGCAATATCTTATTTGAAAAGGATGCTTCTCAAACCTTTTTCAAAGTCACAATAGAAATGCCAGTTTCTATTGAACCCAACGCATAAAACTTTATCTTTGCAGTAGACTTTAGTAGTCTATATCCAGTTGGTTTATGATGTTCTACCATCACATGCCTAAATTACATCACTATGGATCTGATCAAAGTTGGTATCGCAGATGATCATAAAATATTTCGTAAAGGGGTAATCCTATCACTACGTCAATACACGAACTTATCATTTATTATCGAAGCAGAAAATGGTGATGATTTACTTGAAAAGCTCGCTACTGAAATGCCTGATGTTGTCTTAGTTGACCTAAGAATGCCAGGAAAAGATGGCATTGAGACCACTAAGGCAGTAAGTAAGCTTTATCCCAATATCAAAATACTCATTCTCACCATGTATGAAGACGAACGATTCGTTTCACATCTCATGGAAAATGGGGCAAATGGTTACCTACTCAAAAATGCAGATCCATCAGAAATCAGAAAGGCCATAGTCGAAGTAATGATCAAAGGATATTACTTGAATAATTTTGTCAATCGGGTTCTCCTAAAAAAATCAACCAACAAATCGATTCCATCACTAAATAGCGAAATCGTGATGTCTGATAAAGAAAAAGAAGTCATACAGCTTCTTTGTAGAGAATATACCGCCGCTGAAATAGCTGCTAAAATGGAAATATCGGCCAGAACAGTGGAATCCATAAAAGATAGGCTTATGGAGCGTTTTGGCACCAAAAATACCGCCGGGCTAGTCTTTTTTGCGGTTAAGAATAATCTAATTGACTAATCAACCTCCCCAAAGAGAAACTTCGCCTCACCCCTATTTTATGCTAAATTTGTAAAAAAAAATACAAATGAGCAGGCATGGAAAGGTCATGGTAGCCATGAGCGGAGGGATAGACAGTACTGTTGCGGCATTAATGCTCAATGAAGAAGGGTATGAAGTTATAGGCATAACCATGAAAACATGGGATTATGCAGCCTCAGGAGGAAGTAAAAAAGAAACTGGCTGTTGCAATATTGATTCATTTAATGATGCCCGCGCAGCGGCAGTCCATCATGGATTCCCACATTACATATTAGATATCAGAGAAGAATTTGGTGATTTCGTCATTGATAATTTTGTTGATGAATATATGGCCGGCAGAACACCCAACCCTTGTGTGATGTGCAATACCCATATAAAATGGCGCGCACTCTTGAAGCGAGCCAATGCAATGGATTGTGCATTTATTGCTACTGGGCATTATGCAAAAACAAGAGAAGAGAATGGTCGCTTTATGATCAGCAAAGCAATTGATGAAACGAAAGATCAAAGCTATGTGCTTTGGGGCCTGCAGCAAGATCTCCTTTCTCGAACCATTCTGCCCTTAGGAGGCTATAGAAAAACAGCAATCCGTCAGATGGCACATGATTTTGGCTACCCAGAATTGGCAAAAAAGAACGAGAGTTATGAAATTTGCTTTGTGCCTGATAATGATTACAGAGGATTTTTAAAAAGAAATGTCGACGGTATAGAAGAACAATTGAAAGATGGGCATTTTATTGACAAAGAAGGCAATATTCTTGGCAAGCACAAAGGTTATCCATTTTATACCATTGGCCAACGCAAGGGTCTTGATATAACGTTTGGCAAACCCGTATTCGTAACAGGCATAAATCCAGAAAATAATACCGTCGTGCTGGGTGAAGAAGATGATTTGCTGAAAGATGAAATGATCGTAACCCAGCTCAATTATATAAAGTATGCTGAAATCCAAGATGGCATGGAGGCCTCGGTAAAAATTCGATATAGAGACGGAGGAACCAATGCCTTTTTGTTCAACGACCCTGCTGGTGTACGTGTTTGCTTTAATCAACAAGCCAAAGGAATCGCTCCTGGGCAATCAGCCGTTTTTTATGAAGGAGATGATGTCATCGGTGGTGGAATTATACAACGAGGCAGTATTCATAGTTCGCAATAAAACACCAAAAAAAACGTTGTTTAATAGTCCAACACACTAAAAATCAATGTTTCATAGAAATTCCCCCCTTGACTAAATCAGTCTACATATACGCCTGCTGTATCCTCTTTTTTGCCGCCTGCCAAAAAGAATCCGAATCATTTCGTTCGGAATACATTGTAGATTACTACCCACTGAGGGTTGGTAATTACATAGAGTACCAATTAGACTCTACGGTGTATGTTAATTTAGGCACAGAGAAAGAAATTCATAGTTACATCATACGGGATTTAGTCGATTCAATTATTACGGACAATCTTGAAAGACCTTCTTATAAAATAAAAAGGAGCATCAGAAATTTGATCGATACCACAAAATGGGATGACATAATTTCCTATTTGATAACATACGACAGCACTAAATTAGAATGTATTGAAAATAATCTTCGGTATGTTAAACTACAAGAACCCATTAGTACAGGATTTACATGGAAGGGAAATACATTTATCAATACAACAAGTGTTCCGGAACTGTTATACCTCAACGATTGGCAATACATATATGAGCAAGTAAGGAGACCATATACCATAAATGGAATATCCTATACAGAAACAGTTACTGTCAATCAGCGAAATGATTCGTTAGGCACTCCTGGAGATAAAGAATTCTTTTTTGAACAGACTTATGCAAAGGAAGTGTATGCAAAAAGCATTGGACTTATTTATAAAGAATTCTTACACGAAGCATGGCAGCCCATTAATGTAAGTTCAAATTCAGGTTATTACGAAAGCAATAGCTATGGAATTAAATTAACCATGCTTAGATATAACTATTAACATTAAATGAGATTATCAATCATATTACTATGCATGTTGGTGAGCTCTTTAGCCTACGCGCAACATTCGCGATACATCATAGAGTTTCGTCACAAAGAAGCGACTACCTACACCCTAAACAATCCAAGTACATTTTTATCTGTATCATGCATTGAACGTAGGAATAGATTTAATATAGCCATTGATAGTTCTGACTTACCAATTCCACATGCATACTTAGACAGTATACGCCTTTCAGGAAATGTAGAAATCATCAATACCTCAAAATGGCTTAATCAAGTACTGATCAAAACCAATGATGCTGCAGCATTAGAGAAAATAAGAACTTTCCCTTTTGTCAAAAATGACTTTGCCATTGCCCAAAAAGCAATCAAGAGTAAAGAGTCTGGTAGACTGAATATTGGCAGACCGATAAAAAAAGAAAACGCAATAGCTCCAACAGTGAGTGCGACTTCATTAAATTATGGTTATGCAGGACCACAAATAACGCTCCATGAAGGTGAATTCTTACACAATAAAGGATTTCAAGGAGCAGGAATAAAAATTGCGGTTTTTGATGCCGGATTCTATAAGTACCAGAATATAACTGCGTTTGATAGTCTGCGTATAAACAATAGAATACTCGATACCTGGGATTTTGTTCAACAAAATGGTAGCGTTAACGAAGACGATGCACATGGAATGTGGTGCCTATCTATACTTGCAGCAAATATCCCTGGAACGTTTGTAGGATCAGCACCAGAGGCTAGTTACTATTTATATAGAACAGAAGATGTTGCAACTGAGTTCCCCATAGAAGAACAAAACTGGGCAGCAGCTGCAGAACAGGCTGATAGTTTAGGCGTAGACATTATTACCTCTTCGTTGGGATATAATCAATTTGATGATTCGGTATTCAATCATACTTATTCAGACATGAACGGGCAAACTACAATGATTACTCGTGCCTCAACGTATGCGATTAACAAAGGTATAATCATAACAAACAGTGCAGGAAATGAAGGGGCTAGGAAATGGAAATACATTGTTGCCCCAGCAGATGGCATAGATGTACTCACTGTTGGAGCCATAAATATTCTTAAAAAAGTGGCAGCTTTTTCTAGTTATGGCCCTTCTTCAGATGGTCGAGTAAAGCCAGATGTTACTTCAGTTGGTTGGAATACCTTTTTGATAAGTAGTACAGGCGAAGTAGGTAGAGGAAATGGTACGTCTTTCTCAAATCCAAATATTGCTGGATTAACAGCATGCCTATGGCAAGCATTTCCAACATTAAGTAATAAAGAAATCATAAACGCTGTAAGACAAAGCAGTGATCATTATACCAACCCGGATGACCGGATTGGATACGGCATACCAAACATGCATAAAGCCTATACAATACTAGAGGGCCTACAACGATCTAAAGATTTAAAAAGGATTTTGAAAAATGATAGGTTAAAAATATTTCCAAATCCCATTTCAAATCAATTCAATATTTTCTATAAAAGCGATCTTACGGGCAAAGTGAATTTTCAACTCATAGACTTAAGTGGAAGGCTCATTCGAACAGAAAGCTTTGAGTTAATGAAGGATTCATATCAATTGTTCTTGATAGACAATCTGAGTGGACTATCTGCGGGAGAATATATCCTGCGTTATAATGACGGAGTGAATAGCGGAAATATCAAGCTTCTAAAGTAAGTAATGCAGCGTAAAGCGTATCTCCTTGTAAATTGGATGCATTTTCAGTAAGTATACCACGTTTCACCATTTTAAGAGGTGTATCCTTTACTATGATATCAATAACCTCATCATTTTCGATAGTAAAAACAGAGCAGGTAACATAGAGAAGAAATCCTCCTTTTTGTAAAAACGGAATCAACGTCTTTATAATGGATACTTGCTTTTGATGAAAAACAACTAAATCGTGCTGATCAAAATAACGAAGTGATTCAGGGTTTCTTCCCCAAGTACCTGAACCAGAGCAAGGCACATCAGCTAATATTAATCTAAACCCTTTTTTTGGTATGCTTTTTATAATTAGAGAATTCGCGTCTTTCGACTCAAGGTCTACATTAAATATATTCGTAGCCCTAATTTTTGCCTGCTTCAATCGAAGTTTTAAGTCAACCAAAATAGTTTCCCTGAGGTCTGATACATACAAATCAGACTGCTTATATGTATCGTGAAGCAAGATTGACTTTCCTCCCCCACCTGCACAGGCATCCCAAATAGGAAATGAATCATCTTTCAACTCAGGCAAAAATGTTTGGGTTTTTTGAGAGTTAAAGTCCTGTACAACATAATCAGCATTCACCTCCAACAGATTCTCCAAATTACTATGTCCATTAATCAGTAAACAACTGGGATTTATTTCTTTGAAGTCAATGTTGGCCTCCTTTAATTTATTCATCACTACATCATACCTACCTGGTCTAATGCGAATAAAGAAAGAAGGTTTAATAAGATGTGATTTTCTAAACTGATCCGGGTCTAATGCAGCATCTACTTGAGCTGAAAAGGGGAAAATCTTAGTTACATCAAACGATGAATAGATAGACCTGATGAAGTTTAGTTTAAGATCAATTGAATTTGTCAATTCATCAATCCAACTTGGCTGTACTAAAGCTAAATAACCATTGTCTTGTGAATGAGTAAGAAAGAAACCAATTTGCAATTGATCTTCGAGTGAATATTGATCAGCAGACTTGCCAATTCTGAAAAACCCGTAACAGAAATCTGAAATAACTTTTCGATCTCTAGACCCAAATTTGTGGTGCTGTTTAAAATACTTTTTTAAATACGCCGCAAAGGGTTCAACATACTTATACGAAGCAAGTAATGCTGATGCTGTTTTTTGATATGACATGAAATAACCATTCAATGAAGTCATATCAGGTAAATTAGTTGTTTGAAATTATAACTCTAACAAGGACTTCACCGGATCTTTCCCGAAAAGCATTAATGCAGGATTTTCAAGTAGTTCCTTAACCCTTACTAAAAATCCAACACTTTCTCTACCGTCAATAATTCGGTGATCATAGCTAAGCGCAAGATACATCATAGGGCGTGCAACAATTTGTCCATTTATAACCACCGCACGCTCTTCAATTTTGTGCATTCCTAAAATAGCAGATTGAGGGATGTTAATAATTGGAGTACTCATCAATGAACCAAAAACACCTCCATTGGTGATGGTAAATGTTCCCCCTTGCATTTCTTCCATGCTGAGTTTATTCTCTCTTGCTTTGGTAGCTAATTCAATAACACGCTTTTCTATTTCAGCCATGGATAGACTTTCTGCATTACGAATAACTGGAACCACCAATCCTTTTGGAGCAGATACCGCAATGGATATATCACAATAATCATGGTATATGATCTCATCATTACTTAGGTAAGCATTTACAGCTGGCCACTCTTGTAAGGCATAAGCACAAGCCTTTGTAAAGAAACTCATGAATCCAAGGTTAACCCCATGTGCTTCTTTAAATTTATCTTTAAACGAAGCACGCACTTCCATGATCTTACTCATATCAACCTCATTAAATGTAGTTAACATGGCAGTTGTATTCTTCGCTTCTACGAGTCTACGGGAAACAGTTTTTCTCAATTGACTCATCTTTTCTTTTCGTTCTTCTCTGCTAAATAAAACAGTTCCTGATTTACGTCCAGGTTGAGTCAATGCTTCTAGAACATCCTGTTTTAATATTTTACCACCTGAGCCAGATGCAGCGATGGACTTCGTATCTATTTTTTTATCTGCAATGATAGCCGCTGCAACTGGGCTTGCTTTGACGTCTTGTTTAGAGGTTGATTTTTCAGCTGCTACAGGGGCATCTTTTTTCTTAACCTCCTCAACTGGTGCAGCTGAAGCAGGCTTAGCTGCTTTATCATCAATTTTACAAACAACATCTCCGATGGCCAGTGTTTCACCTTCTTTGACTATAATATGGAGAACACCTGCTTGTTCAGCATTAATTTCAAATGTCGCTTTCTCACTTTCCATTTCAGCAAGTACTTCATCACGTTCAACCCATTCACCATCTTTCTTAAGCCATTTTGCTAGACTTACTTCGCTAATTGACTCTCCAACTGTTGGCACTTTAATTTCTATCATACATTTCGTTTGATTGATTCAACTATTTTTAGATCAGAATGTAAACGCATTCGTTAAGATATTTAATTGTTCTGCAGCATGAACCTTACTAAATCCTGTTGCTGTGGCTGCACTAGCCGTCCTACTTATAATATCAAATTGTATAGCAGGTAGATTCATCTTTAAGAAAGAAGCTGCACCCATATTCAAAGGTTCTTCCTGAACCCAAACCCACGTTGCATTTTTATATTTATCGTTTAACGCTTCAAGTTGTTTAGTAGGCAATGGATACAATTGTTCAACACGAATAATAGCAACTTCTTCCGTTGGATTTTTTGCTCTATACTCGTTTAAATCAAAATATATTTTACCACTACAGAATAAAACACGTTTTACTTTTTTAGAAACGGCTTGATCATCATCAATCACCTCTTTGAATTTACCTTTTGTAAATTCAGTCAAATCTGCATAAGAACCTGGATGCCTAAGATTTGCCTTAGGAGAAAAATTTATAAGCGGCTTTCTAAAAGACCAAGAAAGTTGTCTTCTTAAGGCATGGAAGAAATTAGATGCCGTAGTAATGTTAGTGATCACTATATTCAGTTCAGCACACATTTGCAGAAAACGTTCCATTCTCGCACTACTGTGTTCAGGTCCTTGCCCTTCGTACCCATGAGGAAGTAACATCACTACCCCATTCATCCTATTCCATTTTTGTTCTGCACTAGAAATGAATTGATCAATCATTGTTTGAGCGCCATTTGAAAAATCTCCAAATTGAGCTTCCCAAATCACCAATACAGTGGGATTAGCTAATGCATATCCGTATTCAAATCCAAGTACCCCATATTCGCTGAGCAATGAATTATAAATTCTGAATTTCCCCTTTCCTCCTGGTGTATTTTCAACCCGATTATATTGGGCGTCAGTAACTTCATCCATCAATACAGCATGACGATGACTAAACGTACCACGCTTCACGTCCTGACCACTCATGCGCACTTCCTTTCCTTCAAACAGAAGACTTGAATAGGCAAGTAACTCTGCTGTAGCCCAATCCACTTTATTATCCTTAGAAAGCAAGATGACTTTATCCTGAATGAGTTTTTCGATTTTCTTTAATGGTTTGAAATCTCCTGGAATCTCCATCAATGCATCAAACAAGAATCGAAAATCTTTTTCCTTAATTGAGGTATCAGGTGAAACATCAAAATCTTCAGACGTTGCTTTTCTCAAACTACGCCATACCAACTCAGGTGCTTGGTATTTGTAAGGAAGTGGATTTTGTTTTATCTCATCGAGTCTTTCTTGTAAATCAGACCAAAATTTCTTTTCCATCTCGGTAGCTAGCGAACGCATTTCTGGATTCTCATGCTGCTGGAGATAGTTCAAATACATTTCCCTAGGATTGGGATGCTTCTCAATGATTGAGTACAAATGAGGCTGAGTGAATTTTGGATCATCTCCTTCATTGTGTCCATGCCTCCTGTAACAAACCATATCAACAAAAACATCACTATTAAATTCTTGTCTATAGCGAGTAGCTATTTCCATACACTTCACTACCGCTTCAGGATCATCGCCATTGACATGCATCACTGGTGCTTGAACCATTGCAGCAAGAGAAGTGCAGTAATCAGATGTTCTGGCATCTTCGAAATTTGTCGTAAATCCAATTTGATTATTAATTACGAAATGAATTGTTCCACCTGTAGAATAGCCATCGAGACCGGACATTTGTAAAATTTCATACACAATTCCCTGACCTGCTACGGACGCATCTCCATGAATCAATACAGGTAGAATTGCATCGTATTTACTAGCATACATCACATCGGCTTTGGCCCTTGAAAATCCTAACACAACTGGATCAACGGCCTCAAGGTGAGAAGGATTAGGCATCAACTTGAGTGAAATTGTTTTACCTGAAGTAGTTTCCACTTCACTTCCATATCCCAAATGATATTTAACATCCCCGCTTCCCATGGTTTGGTCGGGCGTAGACTTCCCTTCAAACTCGCTAAAAATCTCCTCATAGGTTTTACCCATGATATTAGCCAAAACATTAAGTCGTCCTCTATGTGCCATCCCTATGACCACTTCCTGCACCTCGTTTTCACAAGCAATATTAATCATTGCATCAAGAGCAGCTATGGTAGTTTCACCCCCTTCAAGAGAGAACCGTTTTTGTCCAATATATTTTGTGTGCAAAAACTTCTCAAAAATCACTCCTTGATTTAGCTTTTCAAGGATGCGCTTCTTTTTATCAAAAGATATGGGCTGTGTGAAATTCAGCTCCATCTCCTTGGTCAAAAAATCAATCTTAGCCTGGTTGCTGATGTATTTGAATTCAATACCAACATGATTGGCATAACATTTCTCTAAATGACTTTGAATTTCTTTAAGAGTTGTAGTGCCTAATCCGATTAGATTACCTGCAAAAAAACGAGCACTCAAATCGGCATCAGACAAACCAAAAAATCCAAGATCAAGATTCGCCTGACGGTCCTTTCGGGTTCTTATTGGGTTTGTTTTAGCAATAAGATGGCCTTTATTACGGTACCCTAAGATTAAACGATAAACACCGAGTTCTTTTTTCCAATCAACAGAAGCGTCTACAGATTGTACTGGAGAATCAGACCCTTTCAATGTTGAAACGGCAAAATCAAATCCCTCAAAAAACTTCCTCAAATCAGGGTCAATACTCTCTGGTGACCGGGAAAAATCTTGATAAAGCTGCTCAATATACGATGGGTGGGATGCTGTGATATAGGAAAAGTCCTTCATAGGAAGAGAAGATATATATTAGTAGACAAAAGTTTCGCAAATATCGTTCATTTAGTCCGAAAAAATAACAGGAATATTTAGTAAATAAGCATGAATTTAAAGACAAATCGAGTATATTTTTGGTGGATATGCTGAGTATTCCTACCTTCGCATCCCGATAAAAGAAAAATTAAGAAAGGATGGCAAATCACAAGGCAACCAAAAAAGATGTACGTCAAGTAGCAAAACGCAGAGAGCAAAATCGTTATGTTGGTAAAACAACCCGTAATGCTATGCGTGATTTACGCGCAACAACTGATTCAGCAGCTGCAAATGAAAATTTACCAGCTGTATTGAGCAAAATTGATAAACTAGCTAAGAAAGGAGTTATCCATAAAAATAAGGCTGCAAACCTTAAAAGCTCGTTGACAAAAGCTATTGCCAAAATAGCTTAATCTCATAGAAATCATTCAAAAAGGAGAATATCAACTAGATATTCTCCTTTTTTTTAGCCTCTAGGTCATTAAAGTGCTTTGTCTAAGACTTATCTTCGCAGTCTCTATGACAGAAAAAATTATAATACTCGATTTTGGCTCCCAGTATACCCAACTAATAGCAAGAGCTGTGCGGGAAGCCAATGTTTATTGCGAAATCATTCCATACCACAAGGAAGTTAGTTTTGGACCAGACTTAAAAGGGATCATTCTATCAGGATCTCCCTTTTCTGTGAACGACCCCAATGCTCCACTCATTGACATCAGGGCATTAGCCTCAAAACACCATATACTTGGACTTTGCTATGGGGCACAATTGATTTCTAAATTTTTTGGAGGCCGTGTTGAAAAGTCAGAAAAAAGAGAATTTGGCAGAGCCATCCTACAAAAAAATGTGGATGATCGATTACTCAATGAAGTTCCAGCCAGTTCACAAGTGTGGATGAGCCATGGCGATTCAATATTGGCACTTCCCGAAAATGCTCAATTATTGGCTACAACAAATTCAATTCCTGTGGCTGCATTTAAGGTGACTGAACACGACTGTCATGAAATTTTTGGACTTCAATTTCACCCTGAAGTATATCATTCAGAATTTGGAAAGAAAATAATTCAAAATTTCTTGTACTCCATCTGCGAATGTTCGGGCGATTGGACTCCAGCACACTTTATTACTGATACGGTAAATTCATTAAAAGAGCATATTGGAGACCGTAAAGTTGTTATGGGATTGAGTGGTGGAGTTGACTCTACCGTTGCTGCAACGCTTATCCACCGTGCAATCGGCAAGAATCTATTTGGCATTTTTGTAGACAATGGATTACTTAGAAAAAATGAATTTGAATCTGTATTAAAAACATACGAACAGCTTGACCTTAACGTAAAAGGTGTAGATGCAAAAAAAGTATTCTATGATGCCCTGTCAGGATTGTCTAATCCAGAAGACAAACGAAAGGCAATTGGCAGAACTTTTATAGAAGTGTTTGACAAGGAGTCGCATGAGTTAACGGATATTTCCTTTTTAGGTCAAGGCACAATCTACCCAGATGTAATTGAAAGCGTTTCTGTACATGGCCCATCTGTTACGATAAAATCACATCATAATGTTGGTGGACTACCCGAAACAATGAAGCTTAAACTCATCGAACCCCTAAGGTCTTTATTTAAAGATGAGGTTAGAAAAGTAGGTTTAGAACTTGGCATTCCTGATAATTTATTATTTAGGCATCCATTTCCTGGACCTGGATTAGCCATTCGCATTTTAGGAGAAATAACTGAAGACAAAGTCAAATTACTTCAGGCTGCTGATGACATTTACATTGAATCATTAAAGAAACATTCGCTATATGATAAAGTATGGCAAGCTGGTGCTATTCTACTTCCTGTAAAATCAGTTGGTGTAATGGGTGACGAGCGAACCTATGAATTCACTATTGCACTTAGGGCAGTAACTTCTGTAGATGGCATGACTGCAGATTGGGCTCACCTCCCCTATGAATTTTTAGGTGAGGTATCAAATGAAATCATCAACCAGGTAAGAGGAATAAATCGTGTAGTATACGATATATCGAGTAAGCCCCCAGCAACCATTGAATGGGAATAATTGGCCTCAAACTTAAAGGATAACTGAATCTGAACTAGTCTACCCAGTCAGCTATAAATATATTGGTATCACGCGTTCCGCCGTTGTTCCTGTTTGAACAAAACACAATTTTTTTACCATCAGCACTAAACATGGGAAACGCGTCAAAACCTTTATCACGGCTAATTTTGGTTAACGCTGAACCATCTTCTTTCATAGTATACAGGTTGAAAGGAAATCCGCGTTTATACTCATGATTTGAAGCGAAAATAATGGTCTTGTTATCTGGCATATAGGCAGGTGCCCAATTGGCTTGCCCAAAGCTACTCACCTGCTTAATATCCGATCCATCTGCATTAGCAATAAAAACCTCCATGCTAGTGGGTGCTACTAAATTTTGGTTCAACAAGTCTTTATACTCTTGGATGTCTTTTTCAGATTTAGGTCTAGATGCACGCCAAATCAGTTTCTTACCATCAGGACTAAACCATGCGCCTCCATCATATCCTAATTGATCTGTAATTCGCTTTGTTTTCCCCGTTTTTAAATTCATTGTATATAGATCAATATCTCCATCACGTGTTGATGTAAAGACCATTGTTTTCCCATCGGGAGAAATTGTGGCTTCTGCATCATATCCCGGGGTATTAGTAAGCTGTTTAGTAATATTTCCCTTTAAATCAGAAATAAAAATATCAAACGAAGAATACAACGGCCAGATATACTTATTGCCATATTTTGACCTATCCGGAACAGGAGGACAATTCTCGTCACCTAGGTGTGTTGATGCATATAAAATGTGTTTGCCATCTTTTAAAAATGCGGCACATGTTGTTCGTCCTTTTCCAGAGCTAATCAAGCGTGGCTCGAATTTTTCTTCCGTGTTTGTAGGAATTTTGCCGATAAAAATTTGATCACAGGGAATATTTTCTTTTGAATTTGTTCGTTGAAACACTAACCACTTTCCATCAAAACTAAAATAGGCTTCTGCATTATCTCCACCGAATGTAAGCTGACGTAAGTTGTTGAAATGTGTTTCTTCTTTATAATGCAATGTATCTGCTGGAGCAGTATGTTGGGCAAAAACAGTATCGCTAAGCACCAGCTGCAAGAGTAATAAAATCGATAAGAAAAGCAAGTTAGATTTCATAATGAAGCATTAATTATTGCTAAAGTAAGCAGTAATTTGGGCTTATTTATCATCAACTTGTAAAAAAACACCGGCTATTCCTTAATTTTGGGTATGCCTGAAATTTCCTTAGGAAAGTTCAACTTCTCCATCATCTTATTGCTATTTCTAGCAAGTTGTCAAAATGATTCCAAAAATCAGGATGAGAACAACGTGGGCAGTACAAATACTAATCAACAGGTTGATCAACAGAATAACACAGTCATTGCCGAATATGGAATTGAAATTTCAAATGCTATTCGACTCATTTCAAAAGGAAAAACCAATGAAGCGAAATCCATTCTTGCTGTAGAGGAACAAAAAAAGCCTTTTGATACTCAATTATTAAATGAATTGGCTAAAGCATTTTTATCCTCAATGGATACTAGCGAAGCCATCTACCGATTAGAGCAGTCAATCAAAATTGATCCTACACAACCAACCGCTTTTTTTGAATTAGGCTATATTTATGCAGCAAAGAAAGATACTAACGCGCTGAACATAGCTAAGCAATTCATTAAACAAAAGGGAAACGAACAGCAGATAGCTAAAGGCTATTTTTTAGAAGGCATATACTATGTTAACTCGAATAAGCCAGTCCTTGCCTTAAATTCATTCACCCAAGCAATATTAAATGACTATACCAATACAGATGCCTATATTGAAAAAGCTATTCTTTTATATGACTTAAAAAAATTCAAGGAATCATTAAACGTATTAGATAAATCAATTTTAATTGATAAATTTCAAGCAGACGCCTACTACTGGAAGGCTAAAAATCATGAATCACTTGGCAATAGTACAGATGCCAAGTTTTATTATGAACAAACCATAATGCTTGCACCAGATTATGAGCTCGCAAAACAATCGTTACAAAAATTAAAATAAAAACAACACTATGCCAATTATAGCCCCCTCACTTTTAGCAGCAAATTTCTTAGAAATAGGCAATGCCTGTGAAATGATTAATCAATCAGAAGCAGCTTGGTTACACTTGGATGTAATGGATGGACGCTTTGTACCCAATATTAGCTTTGGAACTCCTGTAATAGCAGCCATACGAAAAGCAACGGATAAAATACTTGATGTACACCTAATGATTGAGGAACCTGAAAAATACACTCCTTTATTCAACGAAATAGGTGCCAATATTCTAACTGTTCATGCAGAAGCCTGTAGACATTTACATCGCAACATTCAACAAATTAAATCGCTTGGCATGAAAGCAGGGGTTGCACTAAACCCACATACACCATTAAGTAGTATTGAAGAAGTATTACAAGACATCGATGTTGTATGCATAATGACTGTTAACCCTGGTTTCGGTGGACAAAAATTCATCCCATCAATGCTTTCAAAAATAGAACGACTAAAGAACATAATCCTAACCAAAGGATATAATACCCAAATTGAAATTGATGGTGGTGTTACGCTAGAAAATGCGCCTGAAATACTTAAAGCTGGAGCTGATATACTTGTAGCAGGGAATACGGTATTTGGCGCAAAAGATCCAATTAAAACCATTGAGTTACTGTCAAAAATGAGTTAAATAGTTCATTTATATGGCCCACATAATCTTTACTCACATAGTGTTAATAATTAAGTAACCTAATTAATCAGTACAATTATTTAAATTTAAGCAGATAAGAAAAATCATTCATGATACTTAAAATCAAAAAAATTGGCTGAAACAATCATCAACCTTGATTCTGTAAATCCTATTGAATTTTTTGGAGTTAACAACGGCAAGCTAGATCTACTAAAAAAGAGATTTCCATTACTTAAAATTTTAAGCAGAGGAACACAAATTAAAATCAGTGGCTCCGAAGATCAAATCGAATCAGCAAAAGAAAAAATTGTTTTACTTGTTCAATACCTTGAACGGAATGGCAATGTAAGTCATAATTATTTTGAACAAATTCTTGGTGGAGATGATGCAGAAAGCATCGACATGTTTGTTGAAAAAAATCCAAATGATGTTTTGGTATTTGGTCCAAATGGAAAATCTGTTCGAGCTCGAACGCAAAACCAAAAACTCATGGTTAGCATGGCCGAAAAGAATGATATTATTTTTGCCATTGGCCCAGCCGGTACAGGTAAAACATATACAGCAGTTGCCCTTGCAGTAAGGGCCTTAAAAAACAAACAAGTAAAAAAGATCATCCTCACTAGACCCGCAGTTGAAGCTGGAGAAAGCCTTGGTTTTTTACCAGGTGATTTAAAAGAAAAAATTGATCCATACCTAAGGCCATTGTACGATGCCTTAGATGATATGATCCCTGCAGACAAACTTGGATACTATATGTCAACTCGTGTTATTGAAATTGCCCCACTAGCTTATATGAGAGGCCGAACATTAGACCATGCCTACATCATTTTAGATGAAGCACAGAATACAACTGACCTGCAAATCAAAATGTTCTTAACTCGAATTGGCGCTAATGCAAAGGCAATTATAACGGGTGATATGACTCAGATTGACTTACCCAAAAATCAGAAAAGCGGACTTGAAAAAGCAGCAAGAATATTAAAAAATATCGACGGTATCGCACACATAGAACTTGATGAAGAAGATGTTGTAAGGCATCGACTCGTTAAAGCAATTATTAAAGCTTACGACAAAGACAATGAATATAACTCCCCTAGCTAACATGAAATCAACATTAAGTATTATTCTTTTTTTAACTGCTCTATTCTCTTGTTCACAACCTGAAGGGTTTAAGGAGCCAGAAGATTCAATTGATGCAGGACGAGAATTTGTTAGGGCAGTCCTAGACGGCGATTACGAAAAAGCTGATTTATATATAATAGAAAACGAAGAAGACAAAGCACTTTTTGAACGATATAAGAAGTATACAAAAAAACAGCCAAGAGAAGAAAAGCTTCAGCTGAAGTCTTCTTCAATCATTATCAATAAAGTTGAAAAATTAAATGATAGTACAAGCATTATTAATTTTTCCAATTCGTACAGCATGAAACCGATGGATTTAAAAGTTATGCTGAATAACAAAAAATGGCGTGTCGATTTCAGCTATACCTTTTCAGGAAATACTTCTATAAAATGATTAATCTCAAAACCATTCTTTTAGTAATTGTTGGCAGTGCAATAGGTGGTGGTGCTAGATTTATAACCTCAGAATTCATGAAACAAAAGTTTCCAATGAAATTTCCAATTGGAACTTTTTTAGTCAATATACTAGGATGTTTTTTAATTGGAGTGGTTTATGCCTATGCCTCGAAAAACGCCGATAACTCTCCTCAAATAAAGCTATTGCTAGCAACCGGATTCTGTGGTGGCTTCACTACATTTTCCGCTTTTTCATCAGAAAACATGGAACTATTAAAATCCGGAAACCAACTCACTGCACTGCTGTATATATTAACATCAGTAACCTTAGGTATTTTGGCTACAGTAGCCGGAAACTATACATTTAAATAGAATCATGAACATTAATACACTTCATCCATGGCATGGCACTGACTTCGGAAAAGATGCACCAAAAATCGTTAACGCTATAATTGAAATCCCAAAAGGATCGCGTGCAAAGTATGAAATAGACAAGGCAACGGGATTGCTCAAGTTAGATAGAGTGATTTATTCCTCGTTTCATTATCCCATAAATTATGGATTTATACCCAAATCATTAGGCGAAGATAAAGACCCTTTAGATATTCTTGTACTTTCTAGTGTATCGGTTCAAGCTGTTTGCATAGTTGAAGCCAAAGTAATTGGTGTTATGCAAATGATTGACTCTGGGGATGCCGATGATAAAATCATTGCAGTAGCCCACAATGATCCAAGTGTTAATTATATCGACGAGTTAAACGATCTCCCCATGCACTTTTTCGCCGAGCTTCGGAATTTTTTTGAAGAATATAAAAAACTAGAAAATAAAACAGTCATTGTTGATGAATTTCAAGAGAAAGCCATAGCCTACAAAATCATTGATGATGCAATTTTAAGGTACCGAAAAATGTATTCTTCAGATGATACAAACTAAATTCAATACCATGGAAAGTATTATTTATCTAATTCTAATTGGATTAGCTGCTGGATTTTTAGGGGGAATGGTAGGAATTGGTGGTGGCGTTATCATTGTCCCCGCATTAGTATTACTATTTGGCCTTTCTCAACATAATGCCCAAGGAATTTCTCTAACCATGATGCTCTTCCCTGTAGGCTTATTTGGTGTATTGAATTATTATAAAAAAGGACATGTTGACTTTAAATATGCTGGACTGATAGCTGTTGGGTTTTTGATAGGCAGTTATCTTGGTAGTAAATTCTCGCTTACTCTTCCTCAAGAACTCGTGAAAAAGATTTTTGCAGTAGTCATGATTCTTCTGGCCCTAAAAATGCTGTTCTCCGGGAAAAAATAAATGTATACTGAGTAAGAAATAATTTGCTAGATGCAAAGACGTGAAATCAATTCTGCCTGTTCAGGATAGATTTGTGCTAAAGATTCGTATTTCGCAAGCTCAAAATCCGCAAAATCAAATCCTGGAGACACTGTGCAGCCAACAAAGGAAAAACCATCCGGGTTAACAGGAACTGAGGCAAACCAACACCCTGCTTCAATAGTCAGCTGAAAAGATTCTCCATTTGATATAGATGAACCCAGTTTTCTCAACTCATACTTCCCATTAGGGTATAATACATGAATGTTCAAGGCAACACCATGATAGAAATGCCACAGCTCATCACTTTTTATTCTATGAAATGCCGAGAACGATCCCTCTGTTAATAAATAATAAATGGCTGATGAGATAACTCTATTGCCCTCAAAAACATCGCCCAAGGATTCTTTATCTAGTAGAGTTTTTGCGGTATAGGTTCTTTTAAAATATCCTCCTTCAGGATGAGGTTCAAGTTGATAAAAATCAATTAACGCTGCTGATGTCATGAATTACGAGTTCATAAATGATAGAATACGCTAGACCAATCACCATATTATTGATATTGAATATACATTGGAATTGGCTTTAAAGACATTAGTTGTTCCGGAGTGAGCATTTTATGAGGAGGCTCTTTAAGGTCGTTTTTATAAAACAGTTTAAATCCAGTGAATTGAATTGGCTCAGCATGTACGAATAGTTTATATGTATTAATTTTACGTTCAGGAGCTCCCCCATCCATCCATATCCACTACCACTTGAATTTCAGGCCTTGCGGTGATTTCTTTTGTACTCTTCAACATTCCCTTCGTAAAACGATGTAAAATCAGCACTTTAGGAGGAAGGTTATATTTATTGACAAGAGATGCTAAATAAGATGAAGCATAATTAACATCCTCTGCATCAAAACTACCAATAACTGTTCCAGGCTTTTGGCCTCCTTTCATTGAAAATTCGGGATCTATTCCAAGATGAACCCTTGGATGTTTCAAATATTTTTCTAGCACTGGAATTTCTTCTTTTAAGGTGCTTAAACCCACCTGTATATCGAGGAATACAATTGCGTTGATTTCTTTTGCCATTGCCATTACTTTATCAATTTCAGAAGATGGCATTCTTAGACGATATAGTCCCCCAGATCCTGGTGAGCTTTGTGCAGTAGTTACAATATAGTGTAATGCAGGAATTGTTGGTGTCTCAGGATCAGCTTTTTGCCAAACAGCAAGCTCCTTATTTAATCGAGAAAACATTTCTTTCTTAGGCAGCTCTCCTAAAATACCCATTCGGGTAGAATACAAATTACCGTAATACGCTATAATTCTTTTATATGGAAGGATAGCTCCTTCGTTTGGAAATTCATTTTTAAATGCCCACTTTCCAGAGGTATCGCCATTAGCCATCCTTATCATCTTCTTCTTATATGCGGCAGTATCAGTTATTATATTATCATGCTTAGGAGCTGAGTTTGTCGTTTTACGGGAAACTGAGGGGAAAACTGGGTCTGAATGTGCTGTATTGCAAGAAGCTATAGCAAGTAAATTCATTATCAAAAACAGGTACCCTAATGTAACATTAATCTTAGCCATGAGAAATATAGTTTTTACTAAATCGCAAGAAAAGCAACCTATTGATTTTTGAATTCTTACAATAACACACAAAATTACCAATAAAAAACAGTTTAAAGAGGATATTAACAGGGCATTTAAATAAACTACCTTTGTGAAACATTAAAAAACGAATCAGATTGGATTTTTCATCATTTCATTTTCACGAATCACTCGAAGAGAGTCTACTATCAAGTGGCTACAAAAGCCCTACTCTTATTCAGCAAAAAGCTATTCCAGTTATACTTGAGGGTAAAGATATAATTGCCTCAGCACAAACAGGCACAGGCAAGACAGCAGCATTTTTGCTACCTGTTCTCCATAAATTAATCTCTGAAGACTATAAAGATTCCGAGGTACACGCACTAATCATAGTTCCCACTAGGGAACTAGCCATCCAAATCAGTAGCCATTTAGATGGATTGACTTATTTCAGTTCAATAAGTTCAATTGCTATTTATGGCGGTGGAGATGGAGAAAGTTTTGTGAGAGAGAAACAAGCCCTATCAAAAGGGGTTGATATTGTGGTTGCCACTCCAGGTAAACTCATCTCTCATTTAAATATGGGTTATGTAAAAATGAAAGAATTAAAATTCTTAATCCTAGATGAAGCAGATAGGATGTTAGACATGGGATTTTACGAAGACCTTATGCGTATCATTTCTCATCTACCAAAGGAAAGGCAAACATTGATGTTCTCGGCCACTATGCCCCCTAAAATTAATCAGTTAGCAAAATCAATATTGAATTCCCCTGTAGAAGTTAGCGTTGCGTTATCAAAGCCACCAGAAAGCATTCGCCAGGAAGCATACGTTGCATATGAGCCACAAAAAATTCCATTGGTTAGGCATATTTTATCAAATAAATCACACCAATCTATTTTAATTTTTTGCTCAAAAAAACAAACAGTAAAACAACTCACACAACAACTACAAAAATTAGGGTATGACGCTAAAGAAATTCACTCTGATTTAGAACAGAACGAAAGAGAAGAGGTACTGCTTGCCTTCTCATCGAAAAGACTACCCATATTAATTGCGACCGATATTCTTAGCAGGGGAATTGATATTGATCAAATTGATCTTGTTGTGAATTATGATGTGCCTTCTGATGGTGAAGATTATGTTCACCGAATTGGTAGAACAGCTAGAGCCGAAACAAAAGGAACTGCCATCACATTAATCAATCCTGAAGACCAACATAAATTTCAACGAATTGAGAAATTAATTGGAAAAGTGGTAGAAAAACTTGAGATACCCGCCGAATTTGGAGCAGGTCCATCTTACGGATCAACTGGCGTTTCACACAAACCTTCTCAGCGAACACATACTCCCAAAACAACGAATGTTGCGCCGCGTAAAACAATTACCATTACTCCAAGATCAAGTAGTTAATTTCAATCCATTGTTTTTTTAAAAAACAATGGATTGAAATTGTATACCCTCTTAAATGGTTGCTTTATACAGTTTGGTTTGTGGGTTTCTTTTCAACTTTGTCATTTCGAAAAACCACAACCCCATCAAATACATCTACGATAACAGGTGATGCTTTATCAATATCTCCCGCAAGAATGCGTTTAGATAATTGATTGACGATTTCCTTTTGTATTAGCCTTTTTAATGGTCTAGCACCAAATTGAGGATCATAGCCATTTTGGACTAAAAAGTCTAGAGTGTAGTCACTGAATTCAAGGTCAATATTAGATTCTTTTACCAACCGCTTCAGGTTTGATAATTGAATTTCAATAATTCTCCTTACTTCCTTCTTCTTTAAAGGCTGGAACATAATAATCTCATCAACCCTATTTAAAAACTCAGGTCGAACAGTTTGCTTCAACAAATTCATCACCTCTACACGAGCTGTTTCAGCCACTTTTTCTAAATCATTCGTTCCTGCATTATCAAATGCGTCTTGAATTAAATGACTTCCGATATTGCTCGTCATAATGATGATGGTATTCTTAAAATTAACAACACGTCCTTTATTATCCGTTAATCTTCCATCGTCTAGTACTTGAAGTAATACATTCCACACATCTGGATGTGCTTTCTCGATTTCATCAAGCAGCACTACGCTATATGGCTTTCTTCGAACAGATTCAGTAAGTTGACCACCCTCTTCATAACCGACATAACCTGGAGGAGCACCAACTAATCTAGAAACAGTATGCTTTTCTTGATATTCACTCATATCAATACGTGTCATCAACTTTTCATCATCAAATAAATAAGATGCCAAAGTTTTAGCCAGTTCTGTTTTTCCAACACCTGTAGTACCTAAGAAGATAAATGATCCTATTGGGCGATTGGGGTCTTGCAGTCCTGCCCTACTTCTTCGAATCGCATCTGCCACAGCGGTAATCGCTTCTTCTTGTCCAACTACGCGCTCATGAAGATGATCTTCAAGATTCAGCAATTTTTCCATATCGCTTTGTAGCATCTTGGAAACGGGTATTCCCGTTGCTTTTGCTACATTTTGAGCTATATCTTCTGCATCCACCTCCTCTTTTAATAGTCGCTTTTCCCCTGTTTTTAACAGTTCAGCAGAAAGTTGTACTATCAATTCTTCTTTTTCTTTGATTTTGCCATACCGTATTTCTGCTACCAATCCATAATCTCCTTCACGCTCTGCCTTTTCAGCTTGAAGTTTGAATTGCTCGATATCCGCTTTTGCTTGTTGTACTTTTTCAAGCAACTCTTTTTCTTCCATCCACTTTGCCTTGAGGGTATCACGTTCAACCATCAAACTACCTAGGTCTGTATTAAGCTCTTTCATCTTTACATCATCATTCTCCCTTTTTATTGCCTCACGTTCAATTTCAAGCTGCCTTATCTGCCGTTCAAGTTTATCGAGTTCCTCTGGCATAGAATTCATTTCTAACCTCAATTTAGCAGCACTTTCATCTATCAAGTCGATGGCTTTATCAGGAAGAAAGCGATCTGTGATATACCTATTCGATAATTCAACAGCTGCGATAATAGCTTCATCTTTAATTCGTACATGATGATGTGTTTCATAGCGATCCTTCAATCCACGTAAGATAGAAATAGCATCTTCTATTCCGGGTTCGTCGATGATCACTTTTTGAAACCTTCGTTCAAGTGCCTTATCCTTCTCAAAGTATTTTTGGTATTCAGAGAGTGTAGTGGCACCAATTGCCCTAAGTTCACCTCTAGCCAAGGCAGGCTTGAGTATGTTTGCAGCATCCATTGCACCTTCGCCGCCACCGGCTCCAATTAGGGTATGAATCTCATCAATGAAGAGAATGATTTCCCCATCACTTCCTGCCACTTCTTTCACTACCCCTTTTAACCGCTCTTCAAACTCCCCCTTATATTTAGCACCTGCAATTAATAAACCCATATCCAACGCATAGATCAATTTACTTTTCAGGTTTTCTGGAACATCCCCATTTAAAATGCGCATTGCTAATCCTTCAGCAATGGCCGTTTTACCAACACCTGGTTCACCTACGAGAATAGGATTGTTTTTAGAGCGTCGAGTTAAAATATGCAGGGTACGCCTAATCTCTTCATCTCGACCAATGACGGGGTCTAATTTGCCCAAACGAGCCATGTCAATTAAATTTTTTGCATATTTATTCAATGCATTAAACTGCGTTTCTTGAGTTTGGCTCTTCACTGTTTCACCTTTACGTAATTCCTGTATAGCTTGGATTAACCCTTTTTCAGTTAAACCGGACTCCTTTAAGAGCTTAGCGGTGGTATCACTTCCCATCACCAGTGCCAACATGATATGTTCGGGTGTAACAAATTCATCACCAAATTTGCTGATTAAAGATCCAGCACGTAGCAATAAACTATTGGCATCCCTACTTAATGATTGTGCAGGTTCTGCATCAGATTTTGGCAACTTCTGCAATGCTTCATTTAACTTCGTATTCAACAGTTGAATCGAAACATTATTCTTCTTGAGCAAATAATCTACAGGAGATGTTTTTTGCTCTAATAGTGCATGCAAAATATGGTCATTTTCAATGGTAGGATTTCCTGCATTAAAAGCCATTTGTTGTGCAGATTGAATTGATTCAGCTGCTTGTATGGTATAGTTATTTAAATTCATAGTATTGATTTAATAAATACAATTCCTCAAATAAACATCCACTTCTAAAAAATGGAAATTATGTCATATTATTCATTCAAAACATGTCGCAAATGCAGTCTAGTATTGATTTTCCTGCTATTTTTTCAGTATTCGTTCGCACAACTCGATTTCAGCCGAGTTACTGCAAGTATAACCAAGTATAACAAAACACTTGGAAAAGATTATGTAGTAGTTGTACATAAAGAAGCAAAAAATATTTTCTTGAAGGAAACGGAGGAGTTTCAACTCAAAACACCTGTTCCTATTGCCAGCAGCAGCAAATGGCTAACGGCGGCCTTGGTAATGATTTTTGTGGATGAAGGGAAAATTCAACTTGATGACCCAGTTAGTAAATACATTCCTGTATTTGAAAAATACATGAAAGGGTATATTACCATTCGTCATTGCCTTACGCATACTACAGGTATTGATGGAGATGCTTTGGCTGTCCTTAAAATTATCCAAAAAAGCAAATTTCAAAATCTAGAAGAAGAGGTCAATTATTTTGCTGCAAAAAAATCGATTGTAGATAATCCAGGCTCCCACTTTTCATATAATGGCATAGGATTAAATATTGCGGGAAGAGTACTTGAAATTGTCACTAAAAAATCATTTGAAAGAATTGCTGTTGAGAAATTATTTAAACCTTTAGGTATGCGCTCAACAAGTTTCGCTGGAGAAAGTGAACTAACAAATCCTTCAGGTGGAGCAGTATCAAGTGCATTTGATTATATAAATTTCATGCAGATGATTCTAAATAAAGGCACGTTTAACGGTAAACGAATATTAAGTGAAAAATCGGTAGCGGAGATACTTACTAATCAATTCCCAGATGCTATAATTAGAAATACACCCGAAGTAGCAAAGGGATTTCAGTATGCAATGGGTAACTGGATTGAGGAAAAAAATGAAAGTAATCAAGGTGTAGTATTTTCTTGCCCGGGATTGTTTGGTGCCTGGCCATGGATTGATTTAGATAAGAAATATGTTGCTATTATTTTATCTAAGAATTTACTCAACACAGAAAAAAAAGAAGTGTATACCGCTATCAAAAAAAGCATAGATCAGGCTATTGAATAAGATAAAGCGATCATGAATCAAACAAAGCAATACAATACCGATAAAATCAAACTGATTGCAGAATCTATTGGGTTCGATCAGTGTGGAATTGCTATACCTGTATCACTTGATGAAGATGCAAAACGTTTGGAGAAATGGCTAATGAATAACCACCATGGCGAAATGCATTATATGGAAAATCATTTCGACATGCGTGTTGATCCGACTAAATTGGTTCCAGGTGCAAAATCCGTCATTACCCTTCTATTCAACTACTACCCTACTGAAATACAAGATGAGGGAAATCCTAAAATAGCAAAATATGCTTTTGGTAAAGATTATCACGAAATCATAAGAAATAAATTACACGAGTTTTTATATAAAGCGAGAGAAATTATTGGTGATATTCAAGGAAGGGGCTTCGTAGATTCAGCTCCAGTATTAGAAAGGGCCTGGGCACAAAAAAGTGGTTTAGGATGGATTGGGAAAAATGGAAACTTAATCAACAAAAAAATGGGATCCTTTTTCTTTATTGCTACACTTATCACTGACCTTGACCTAATCGTAGATTTACCGTACCCTAAAGACTATTGTGGAAGCTGTAACAAATGCGTTGAGGCTTGTCCGACTGAAGCCATTTTACCAAACAAGGTAATAGATGCTACTAAATGCATCTCCTATTTTACGATTGAATTAAAATCTGCAACCCTTCCAGCAGAACTAGAAAAAAACGCTCAAAATTGGGTTTTCGGGTGTGATATTTGTCAAGATGTATGTCCGTGGAATACATTCAGTACCCCAACAAAACATATCGAATTAGCTCCTTTACAGGAGGTCATTAGTTTTTCCATCGAGGATTGGATGGATCTAGAGCAGGAAAAATTTAATACTATTTTTAAGCAATCGGCTATCAAAAGGACGAAATGGGATGGTATGATGAGAAACCTAAAACTATTTATACAAAACGACTAATTATCTAATTGCTCCTTAAACAAAGTTAAGCTATGTTGGAGTGCCGGCCCCTTCATGTCGGCAGCCATCATACCGTAAATTTTTTCCCAAGGATACCATTTTAATTTTTCGATTATATACCAAGACATTAATACTGAATCTTTCTGAACGGAAAGAGTTATTCCAGAATGTACAGGTTGGTTACCTCCCATCTGAATATCCATATCAAACCCATCTGCACGTATAGAATCAAAACGAATTATATTCAACGTTGGCTGAGTTTGTCCCCAAGTAATTGAATCCCCTTTACTTAGTATAGAATCTTTTTTATAGGTCTGAATATTTTCTTGTTGTATCAAAATGTCGTTCCAGGCAGCCCAGTCATCCAGGTTATTCAATTTTGACAGCACCTCTTTTTTTTGAGCCCCAATCATTATCCATTTAGACGTAACCACTTGAGAGGGGAACAGCATGGAAAGAATAACAATCACAAGACTGAGTAAAAAAAACACAACCAACAAAGACTTAAGCTTTCTTTTAATTATTCCCATTTGAAAACTTTAATAGCAATGGCATAAAGACAAATACCCCAAATTAAAAGAAATTTCAATTGAGGCAAACAATCTGATAGATGTGCTCCCTCAAAGGCGACATTTCTCATAGCCTCATTCAAATAAGTGAGGGGTAATATGCGGCAAATCGGCTGAAGCCATACTGGAAAATTATCGACTTGAAAAAATGTACCGGCAAGTAAAAATTGTGGCAACGTTACAAGATTTGCGAATGGAGGTATTGCGCTTTCACTACTTGCCAACCCACTTACTATAAATCCAAATCCCATGAAGACAAGTAACCCTATTAAACTAAGAACGAGCAATTCTGCGAAGGTTGTCCAGCCATTAACTAATGTAAAATTAAAAGCAAAATAACCAATACCTAAAATTACTATTGCAGTAATCATTTGAAAGATGATTCTACCTAACCCCTCACCAAAAACAATAAACGATTTTCGAATAGGTGTCGCGAAAAATCGTTTTAATACTAGTGTTTGACGCAAATTAAAAAAAACAAATGCAACGCCAAACACTCCAGCACTTAATAATGAAAAGCCAAGTTGACCTGGAAGGATAAAATCAATAGTCCTGTATATTCGTCCAGGCAATGTTGTTTTTTGAATGAATCCATACGTTTGCTTACCTGGAATACTATCCCGATCAAGTTCTCCAATAGCTTTCTGAATGATGGACTGCAATATTCCAATTCGATCAACTGCAGCAGTTGAGGTTGTAAGCTCAACGATATATCTTGGGTATGAGGCTGGACTTAGTTCTTTTATATTGACAATTGCAGTTATGTGTCCCTTCTCAAGATCTTGCTTCGATTTCAGTTCAGATTGAGTTAGAATTTTCAAATTATTTCCTTCAACCATTTTTTTATACAACGCATTATGGTTTGATGACGAAGAAGCAAATACCATTCTAATTACGGGTGCAGTTGAACTTAAAAAACCGAATACTAGGATGAAAATAATAGGAAACAAAAAGCTAAATATCACGGCAGATGGACTTCTGAAAATTGAACGCAAACTTGCTTTGGCAATGGCCATCATTCCAGTAAATTGACTATAGGTCTTTGCTTTAGGTTTATTCATGTATGGAGTTAAAAAAATAGGTTAAGAACTAAACAACAGATTAGTGAATAGAAAACTCAAAAGGAATTCGTGTTTGCATTTCCCCTTTATCTGCCTTTAATTGTTTAATGCGCTTCATCATACTATATAGTTCCATTCCTAACTCTTTCTTTAGTGAAGTTTCAGTAAGATCTGTTGGATATTGATTAAGAATTTGATCGATAAATGATTTAGACTCTGGGTATGTTTTAATTCTATATTCTTTTACTTTTGCCAACTTGACTGCTTCAGCGATCGCTTCTTGTAAACCACCAATTTGATCAACTAATCCAAGTTGCTTTGCCCTACTTCCCGTCCATACCCTACCCTGTGCAATGCTATCAACGTAGTCGATAGATTTATTTCTACCGGTAGCTACTCTGTTTTTAAAGTCCATATACACACGTTCGACTTGTGACTGCATAATATTTTTCTCGAAATCATTCATCGGTCTTGTAATGCTAGGTGCATCAGCAAATTCACTAGTTTTTACTCGATCAAATGTTACGCCCAACTTATTTTTCATAAAAGTTGAGACATCAGGGACAATCGAAAAAACACCAATTGAGCCAGTAATTGTATTAGAATCTGCAAAAATGGTATTGGCGTTGCATGAAATATAGTAC
>CAJBBV010000117.1 GCA_903951405.1 uncultured bacterium | reverse complement strand
GTAACAAAAAAGAAGGTATAAATTTAACAAATAACTCCCAACTCCTAACCTCCAACTCAATTCAACCTCCAACTCAATTCAACCTCCAACTCAATTCAACTAGATGCTCCATCAAATCAAAGGCATAGAAAAAATTGACAGTCCTGCACTGGTTGTAATTCATGAAACGGTAATAAAAAATATCGATGAGATGGTTCGTATGGTGGATGGCGATGTGAATCGGCTTCGTCCACATGTTAAAACCCATAAAACTGCCGAAGGCATAAAGCTTATGCAAGCTGTCGGAATTAACAAATTCAAATGTGCAACGATAGCCGAAGCAGAATTATTGGGGATGAACAATGCCACAGATGTACTGCTCGCCTATCAACCCGTTGGTCCGAAAATTGAACGCCTATTTCAATTAACACAACAATACCCTGCCACTACATTTTCATGCTTAACAGACAATATAGATGTTGCAAATCAAATTGGGCAGCTCTTCCATCAACATGGTACAGAAATCAACATGTATATTGATATCAATGTTGGAATGAACAGAACAGGAATCCTTCCTGATCAAGGGGCAATAGAATTGCATGATGCTATTCAAAAAATAAAGGGATTATGTTTTGCTGGAATTCATGCTTATGATGGACATATTCGCCAATCAAATTATTTGGAAAAAGAAATTTTATGCAACGAAGTTTTTCAACCTGTGTTAAGCTTGATGACCAATTTCAGTTCCCGCAACACAAAAAAGCCAATTCTTATAGCAGGAGGTTCCCTTAATTTCGCAACCCATTCTACAAAAACCGACAGGGAATCTAGTCCAGGTACTCCTATCTTTTGGGATCATGGCTATCAAAGGATTTGTCCTGACCAAGCATACAACCCGGCACTTTTTGTGCTAACGCGTATTATTTCACTCCCAACGCAAAATAGAATATGTGTTGACCTTGGGTATAAAGCGATAGCCTCAGAAGATGATATCTCCAAGCGTGTTTACTTCCCATTGCATCCATCATTAATACCTGTTGCGCATAGCGAAGAACACTTAATACTTGAAACCCCAACTCCGCATACATTCAAGATTGGCGATATACTAACAGGTATCCCAAATCATGTTTGTCCAACAGTTGCCCTATACGATTCATTAATTGAGGTGAAAAAAAATGAAGTATCGGGCGCATGGCAGGTGCTTGCTCGAAGAAGAAAGATAAATTGCTAAGGTGAATCATTACTTTTGCATTCTTAATCGTTTGACATGACAATACATAAAGAAGGATATCCAACCATTCTGTTGATTACATTAGTTAGTGGTGCACTTGCCTTAGCTACTCATCTTCATTTAGCTCCAGTTTCATGTATACTTGCATGGATTGCATATGCCATCTTATTGTTTTTTTGGCTTTTTATCATTTCATTTTTTCGCCTTCCAAAACGAATCCACCACTTTGATGAAAATGCAATCATTGCTCCAGCAGACGGAAAAGTAGTCGTAATTGAAGAGACGGTAGATCAAGAATATTTTAAGGAAAAAAGACTTCAAATCTCTGTTTTCATGAGTCCTGCTAATGTTCATGTAAACAGAAATCCAATATCGGGTAAGGTGCTGTATAGTGTTTACCACAAGGGGAAATACCTTGTAGCATGGGACCCAAAATCATCCACCGAAAACGAAAGGCATAGTGTCGTGTTGGCCAATGCTAACATAACAATATTAGTCAAACAAATTGCTGGTGCTTTGGCACGAAGAATAGTTAACTATTCCAAGGTTGGGGAAGAAGTAAAACAAAATGATGAATTAGGCTTCATTAAATTTGGCAGTAGAGTTGATCTATTACTTCCGACTAATATAATAACTGAAGTAAAGATTGGAGATGTGGTTAAAGGTGGTGTAACCGTTTTAGCCAGAATAAAATAATTACAATATCCGCATCAATTCGCCAAGATTTTCCAGCACATAGGTTGGTCTAATTTTAGCAGTAGGTGGCTCAGCCGGATTAAAATAGGCTGTATCCATTCCTGCATTGATAGCGCCAAGCATATCTACTTCTAGCGTATCTCCTACCATAATTGTTTTCTCGGCTGTGGTCCCTGCTTTATTCAAGGCGTATTCAAAAATGGCTGCATGTGGTTTCATGATTCCCGCCTGCTCTGAAGTGATTATTTCCTTGAAATAATGGTCTATGCCGCTATTTTTTAATTTGAGCTGCTGCGTTTTTTCAAACCCATTCGTGATGAGATGCATAGGGTAGCTCTTTTCTGATAAGTACGTTAGGAGTTCCTTACAGTGAGGGAAAAGACTTGTTTTGGTTGGTAAGATTTCTAAATATCGCTCACTCATTGCTTTGGCGAGTGCTTCATCTGAAAGGTTAAAATCGACTAACGTCCTCCACATGCGCTTCCACCGAAGTTCTTCCCTATTGATATACCCTTTTCTAAATCGATCCCAGTAAATGGTATTGTGATGATGATAGGTATGATGAAAATGATCAAAATTAGTATTGGCTTTCCCTTCAAGGTCAAGCTCTTTATAAAGATCCATTAATGTGGCCCTTGAATTCGTTTCAAAATCCCAAAGGGTATGATCCAAATCAAAAAACAAGTGATCGTATTTCTTTCCCATGATTATGGCAAAAATAAGTCAGATTCAAGAGTTTTATGAAATATCTATAGTTAACCTATCTAGACCCTAACTTTGAAAAAAATATCAGCATGCACGTAGTCATCACAGGAGCATCTCGAGGAATCGGAAAAGAACTTGCAGAGCATTTTGCAAAAGAAGGAGCAGACCTCTATTTGTGTTCACGGCATATGGATAAAACCATTTTGTGGCAACAAGAACTCATGAAAAAGTATTCCATTAAGGTTACTAGTTTCAATGCAGACCTTGGGGATAGTGAACAAACAAAATCCTTTGCTAATCAACTATTGCAGGCAACGGACAGAATTGATATATTAATTAATAATGCTGGGACCTACGAACCAGGAAGTGTATACAATGAGCCTGAAGGACAATTAGAACGGATATTAGCGGTTAATCTACTTTCTGCATACCACATAACTCGTGCGATTGTTCCATTCATGATTAAAAGAAAATCAGGTCATATATTCAATATGTCGTCTACTGCAGCACTTCAAGCATATCACAATGGAGGATCATATAGCATCAGTAAATTTGCACTGACTGGCTTCAGCAAGAACCTACGAGAGGAGCTAATGGAGCATGGCATAAAAGTGACTACTGTTTATCCTGGTGCTACCATGACAGACTCTTGGGCTGAAGCGGGAATTGATCCGTCACGCATTATGCATACAAATGACCTTGCCACCATGATAATTGCAGCTAGTAAACTTTCTCCTCAAGCCTGCGTTGAAGAATTATTAATCAGGCCATTGTTGGGGGATCTTAAGTGAGAGGGAGGGAAGAGGGAAGAGGGAGGAGGCAAGAGTAAATAGGCAAGAGGCAATAGTGAATACAAAAAGGGGCAGAGGCACAAAGGCACGGAGGAGGCAAGAGTAAAAGCGTCCAGCGTTAAGCGTTAAGCGTTAAGCGTCCAACGCCAAGCGAACAACCCCTAACCTCGAACTCCCAACCCATAGCGTCCAGCGCCAAGCATCTAGCGCTAAGCGTTAAGCGTCCAGCGCCAATAACCTACTCACTAAACTTATACCCTACTCCCCTTACAGATTGAAAATAACGAGGTTCGCGAAGGTCGGATTCAAAATACTTTCTAAAATTCAAGATAAAGTTATCGATAGTACGGGTGGTAGGGAATACATTATATCCCCAGACTGCCTGTAATATTTTTTCTCTTGATACCACTTCATTTTTATATTCGATTAGCAGTTTCAGTAACATAACTTCTTTCTTGCTAAGCGAGATTTCTTCCCCTTTAAAATTTACGGCTAACTGTGCTCTAAAATCAATTGAATTACCACCAAAATCATATTTAATGCCTAGTGTGGTTTTTTCCTGAAGCTTTTTATTCTTTTCAATCAATTTCTCTACCCTGAGTAGAAGCTCCTCAAGATTAAATGGTTTCGTGAGGTAATCATCAGCACCTCGCTTTAAACCAACTATTCGATCAGCACTTCCAGACCGTGCGCTCAACATCAAAATTGGAGTATCAATATTTTTCAATCGAATATTTTCACACACATCAAAACCATTTATTTCAGGAAGCATAACGTCGAGGAGAATCAAATCAAAATACTCTTCATCCACCTTTTTCATAGCAATTGAACCGTTGTCTGCGCAGGTCACTTCATACCCTTCCAACTCTAAATTTATCTTTAAAGCACTTTGAAGGCTTTCTTCGTCTTCAACTACCAATATCGATCCTTTGCTCGCATCTGCCATAACAGCTATTTTGGAAGAATAATTTTAAAAATGGAGCCATGAGGAATATTATCCTCAACATAAATTCTGCCCTTATGGTCTTTTATAATCTTTGTACTCAAAAACAATCCAAGTCCAGTGCCTTTCGAAGATCGCTTCATTTCATCCCCAAGTCGATAAAATTTTTCGAATATTTTCTTCTTTTCTGTTTCAGGTATTCCTGGGCCCAAATCAGACACACTCAATTCTAAAGACGAACCAAAATCAACTACGTTTATTTTAATGGAGTTGGTTGGAGGGGTATACTTAACCGCGTTTTCAATAAGGTTATTCAATACCAATTGAAGCAAAAACTCTTCGCCATTAAAATAGATGCGATCTGGTACGTTAAATTCAAATAATCTGGCAGGGTATCGAGTTTGAAACTCTTTTACCGCCTTCAATGCCATATCGGAAAAATCAAATTCGTGGGGAGTTAGTGTATATCCACCTGATTCAAGTTGTGAGCTTAATAATATATTATTACACAATCCGTTCAAGCGCTCTGTTTCGTTAATGGCATTAGTAAGAATTTCCTTTTGTTTTGCTTCATCAAGTTTATGCCTTCGAAGGGTTTCAAGGCTTAATTTAGTTACCGCAATCGGAGTTTTCAATTCATGTGTAACCGCCATCATGAAATTCTTTTGCTGCAAATGAAATCTAAATTGACGCCTTACCGCTCCATAAACAAACACAGCACCTAAAATGGTTATTACTAAAAACGTCAGCCCCTCCCCGATATATTGCTTCGCATTTCGAGTATGCTCATCTGTAATGATTTCAAGCATGCCAACATCCCCTCCAGGGTAAAGCATCAATTGCTGCTTCTGTAGGGCAAACATTAAATTATTCTGCTGCACCAACTCGAAATACCACCAAGCTAATGCCGCTAACAAATAGCAAAGCAGAAACCAGTACATATAATTGACAAGTCGAAAGGAAATCCTATCGAGAAGCTTTCTCATACTATTTCACTTTTTCTAGGCGGATGCCAACATTGAAAATATAGTCTAATGGGTCAATCCTCATGTCCTGCGCAATGCGCAAAGTATATCTACCCGCTTTATTGAATTGTACAGGATCGCGATAAAGCAAAACACGATGATCGTACAAATCATCCATTCCTGAGCCAAGCCAACGCTTTTCTGTAGCTAGTTGGATGTCAAACCGTTCATTCCGAATTCTTTTATCACCAGGCAATTTGCTTGTAAGCTTTATCCAAATATTGTTGTATGCATAGGCATCTGCATGCCTAATGATAAAAAAAACCTTGTAAGTGGATACCGTATCTTCTATATCAAATGTGAATTCAGGCTGAAAGGATTGCTCCCATTCTTGCTTAGGAGTAAATACGACCTTTTCAAATAGATCAATTCTTGAACATGCAAAAAGGGAAATCAACACTATGGCAGAAAAAATTCGGACTGACATAGTGCGAAGTTAGGCTACTTAAATTAAAAAAGGAGGTGCAAGCAGGCAGAAGGTTATAGGATATTAAGAACTTGTTCCTTTGCTTTTTCCAGTTCATCCTTCATTTCTACCACAAACTTCTGAATTTCTGAATCGTAGGCCTTAGATCCTGTTGTATTTATCTCACGACCTATTTCCTGCAACAAAAAAGACAATTTTCTACCCTTGGCCACTTCTTCTTCGTTGATAAGTGTTCTAAAATAAGCACAGTGATTTGTAAGTCGAACTTGCTCTTCAGTCAGATCAATTTTTTCAATATAATAGATTAACTCCTGTTCAAATCTATTCTTATCAACCATATCCTTACCCACTTGTTCTTCTAATAATTTTAGAATATTGTCCTTTATCTTTTGCTTTCGTTGAGGTTCAATTTTCATTAGCTTCTGCTGGAGCAACTCAATATTTTGGATTCGGCCAAGTAATTCTGTCTCCAATACCTCTCCTTCATTCATTCTATGTCGATTAATCATTGTAACTGCTTCAGTCAACACAGCTTTGACTTTATCCCAATCACTTACGTCCAACACATCATTTGCCGCAGCAACAACCTCAGGAAGTCGTAATATCGATGCGAGCAGTTGACTATCATCTGCATTAAGTCCATCTGCTAATTCTTTTAATTGAGTATAATAAGATTTCGCAAGATCGAGATTTATGGAAGAAGGTTTAGCCGCTCCATTTTGCTTTACATTAATGGTACATTCAATACTACCTCTTGAAAGGTTTTCTGAAAGAAAATTTCTGATTTCGAATTCAAAAGGCTTCAAAAGAGATGGAATCTTGAGCAAAAGTTCAAATTGCTTGCCATTGAGCGAACGGAGTTCTATGATGAAAATTCTATCATTTATAGTGCATTCACCTCTTCCATATCCTGTCATCGATCTTAACATAAAAAATTATTTGACACAAGGTAAGAGAAATAATTGTGCTGAAACACAGGCAGGACAAAGATTTCAAGAGGGATTGTCAAGAATAAAAAATGAAAATTAAATTTTAACGACGCTCGATTTCACCTAAAGCACAAGGCCCGGTAGATACCGGGCCTTGTTATATATATGGGTTAATAAGTACTGGGAATAAATTCCCTTCACAATATTAAAAATATATTTTATGAATGAAAAATTTTTCTTTCACTATTTTATTCACATTTTTTTTCAATATGTTAATTACTCAAGATGAAAATTCGCCGTTTGAACAAAAAATGTATCAATCACGCATCGCTATTTTAATCCATATAGAACAATCAAATGTTAAATAGAATAGATTCGGTAACTGAGTTTTTCCATAACACTATCTTTGTTTAAAATCAATAACCATGAATTTTCCATCTCCCGTTGCAATTAAATGGATCGCTGAATTGATAGGTGCATCATTGTATGGCAATAGCAATGGATTTGCAAAAGGCATCAACGAAATACATAAAGTAGAAGAAGGAGATCTTGCTTTTGTAGACCATCCAAAGTATTATCAAAAATGTATCGACTCATCTGCAAGTTTCATCATCATAGATCAAAAGACTTCCTTTCCTGATCACAAAGCAATTCTTGTTGTTGAAAAACCTTTTGAAGCCTATTTGAAAATAGTGCAGCATTTCATGCCCTTTAGTCCAGCAGTTGATTTAATAAGCAAAACAGCTTCCATAGGCGAAGGCACCTATATTGCACCAGGAGTATTTATAGGAAACCACGTTAGCATTGGGAAAAACTGTATCATACAACCCAATACATCCATTATGGACTATAGTTTTATTGGAGATAATGTTATTATTCAATCCGGAACAACCATTGGATCAGATGCATTTTACTATAACAGCAAAAAAGACCGAGAAGTATGGTATAAGAAAATGGATAGCTGTGGCAGAGTAATGATTGAAGATTTTGTAGAGATTGGATCAAACTGTACCATTGACAGAGGAGTTACGCATGATACAATTATTGGAAAAGGAACTAAAATAGATAACCTAGTACAAATTGGTCATGATGTTGTTGTGGGGAAAAATTGCCTCATCGCCTCACAGGTTGGAATTGCTGGAGCAACTACCGTTGAAGATGAAGTCATTCTATGGGGACAGGTAGGCGTCAACAAAACAATACGAATTGGTAAAGGAGCAGTTGTAATGGGTCAGACAGGCGTAACCAATAATTTAGAAGGTGGAAAAGTATATATGGGATACCCAGCAGAAGAAGCCATGATAAAAAGACGAGAAATTGTTTGGATAAAACGAATTCCACAAATCTGGGAGAAGTTGATGTCAAAAGAACAATAAAAATAGGATTAACACAATATACCTAGCATGAAAAAAACTCTTTCCCTCTTCCTTTTTTTAGGATGCTTTTTTATAGGAAAATCGCAGAATTTTCTGATATCAGGCAAAGTGATTGATGCTGAAACGAAACAACCTTTGCAAGGTGCGTCTGTATTTTGTATTCAAACCACTATTGGAACAGTTGTCAATAACGAAGGTGTATTCTCTATGAGATTACCCTCCGGAGGATATGAGCTAGGGATATCATACAATGGGTATGAAACAATTTCAGAAAGAATCAACGAGCATATGGAGGGATTGGTAGATAAAATATGGGAGTTAAAGCCGAAGGAGAAAACATTGGAGGCTGTATCTATTGTCTTTACGAGCGAAGTAAAAGATGGTTGGGAGAAATATGGCGATTTTTTTAAAGCCCAATTTATAGGTACTTCAGAAAATGCAAAGAGTTGTTCTATCACAAATCCAGAAGCACTTCGTTTTTATTATTATAAGAAAAAAGATAAGCTCAAAGTAATTTCAAAAGAAGACTTAATCATAAACAATCCGGCCCTAGGTTATCAAGTACGCTATCAATTGGATTCATTCATTCATGAGTATAAAACAGGTGCAACCGAATCAACTGGATTACCTTTCTTCAAACAACTTGACGGAACTGAATCTGATAGCTTAGGCTGGGTTGAAAAAAGATCAGAAGCCTATTATGGATCTATTTTGCATTTTTTTCGCTGTTATTACGACAGCACATTAAATTTAAATGGATACAAAATTGAATATATAAATGAGCAATCAGGATCGCCAATTCAATTTAAAAATCCATACGACTCTAGTATTTACTCAAAAACAATTTATGATCAACTAGAGCTTAATCTAGCTGGAAAAATTAGAGTGCAATACAAAGAGGAAAAACCGGCATTGATATACCTCACCGAAAAAAAACTTCCTGCATCTACTCCTTTTCAAATATCCATCATCAAATTTCTCAATGGAATATCCATTGAAGAAAATGGTTACTTCTACGATCAACACGATATTTTCTACTCCGGTTATATGGATTGGGAAAAATTAGGGGATATGCTGCCGTATGACTTTGATCTTTAGCCCTTAAAAATGAGGCGATAGGAAAGAGGCAATAGGCAATAGTGAATACAGAAAAGGCACAGAGGAGGCAATAGGCAATAGTAAACAGCCACCAGCGTAAAGCGTCTAGCGAACAACCCCCAACCCCGAACTCCCAACACAAGCGCAAGCGTTCAGCGTAAAGCGTCTAGC
>CAJBBV010000116.1 GCA_903951405.1 uncultured bacterium | reverse complement strand
CTTTACCACCCAAGAAACGATGACCAATGCCCATACGGCACGCAATTGGTTCATCAACCAATCAGGTGATGCGGCACATGTAGCCAAGCATTTCATAGCTCTCTCTACCAACGAAAAGGCAGTCACCGAATTTGGAATCGCCAAAGAAAACATGTTCGAATTTTGGGATTGGGTTGGCGGACGATATAGTCTTTGGAGCGCCATCGGACTTTCCATTGCCCTAACCATCGGCTATGACCGTTTTGAGGAATTGCTAAAAGGTGCCCATGACATGGACAAGCACTTCAGGAAACAACGCTTTGAAGAAAACATCCCCATAAAAATGGCCTTGCTCGGCATTTGGTACGTGAATTTCTTCGGAGCACAATCTGAGGCAATTCTCCCCTACGACCAATACCTTCATCGCTTTGCCGCCTATTTCCAACAAGGAAATATGGAAAGCAATGGCAAGCGGGTAGATCGAAATGGCAAGCTCTTAACCTATGCATCTGGTCCGGTAATCTGGGGAGAGCCAGGCACAAATGGACAGCACGCTTTCTATCAACTGATTCATCAAGGAACCTTATTGATTCCATGCGACTTCATAGCACCAGCGATAAGCCATAATCCCATTGGCGACCACCATGAAAAACTCATGAGCAACTTCTTTGCCCAAACAGAAGCCCTTATGAATGGCAAGTCGGCCTCAGAAGCTGCTGCTGAACTATCCTCCTTAACAGCAGAGCAGCGCGATAAACTTGTTCCCTTTAAAGAGTTCGATGGCAACAGACCCACGAATTCATTTTTAGTGAAACAAATCAATCCGTTTGAACTAGGCAAACTCATCGCTGCCTACGAACATAAAATCTTTGTACAAGGGGTAATCTGGAATATCTACAGCTTCGACCAATGGGGTGTGGAATTAGGAAAACAACTGGCAAACAAAGTACTTCCAGAATTAAAAGGCGATGAAGCTGTTAAAAGTCATGATAGTTCGACGAATGGGTTGATTAATTTTTTTAAAGACGTTAGAGAGTAGACGTTAGACGTTAGGGAGTAGACGTTAGACGTTAGAGAGTAGACATTAGACATTAGACATTAGACGTTAGTTGTTAGATGTTAGTATAATACAAATTAATATAAAAGTAAAAGGGTGAAGTAATTCACCCTTTTTGTATAAAATCAATTATGTGTAGTTGAATGTTCTATGAATAAATCCCTAACGTCTAATCTCTAACAACTCACGTCTAACGTCTAATCTCTAACAACTCACGTCTAACGTCTACTCCTAACATCTAACTCCTAACCCCTAACGTCTAATGTCTAACCTCTAACGTCTAGTCTCACCATTTATCCACCTGCTCATCCGCTCCGTTGTCTCCTTCTGAAAAGGTTGAAGAAGAAGTTGAAGAGTCTGAAGTAGTTGAAGGGGTTGAAGGCTCTTGATCGATTGATTCAGTAGAGGCTTCAACAGCAGCAACTGGTGCTGATGATGCTTGTGCGTAGTTATTCGAATACCCACCTTCTCCTCCACCTGCATGTTCACCATCTTCATCGTATTCATGGTTGAATGCATCGAAATCAAAGTCAGGCATCAATTCAGTTTTCACGTGATCGATTGCTTCACCTAATGCCTTAATAAATTTATTAAAATCTTCTTTGTATAAAAAGATTTTATGCCGATCATATCCATCATCATTAAAACGTTTTCTACTTTCAGTAATCGTTAAATAATAATCGTTTCCACGTGTGGTTCTCACATCGAAGAAATATGTTCTTCTTTTTCCAGCTCGTATACGCTTGCTGTAAACGCTATCATTTCTTTTTTCGTTGTTCTCGTACGTCACAGTGTTGGTTTTATTGTTTTGTTAAATTTGAGCCTAAACAAAGATAAAATTGTTTTTGAATTGTCAAAATTTAAGTGATACTATTTAAAAATGATTTATGACTGATAATCAATGCGTTATGAAATGAATTAGCCGCGTTGTTGCAACTTGAGCAGATTTGCATAGTAGCCACCTTCAGATAAAAGTGCTTCGTGGGTTCCCTGTTCTACGATCGAACCGTCTTCCATTACAATGATATTATCAAAATTAAAGCTCGGAAAAATTCGATGGGTTATTATTATGGCAGTACGATCTTGAAGGTATTCATTCAATGTTTGCGAAATCGTATGTTCTGTTTTTGCATCAACCGCACTTAAGCAATCATCGAATATCAATAAATCAGTTTGTTTGGATAATGCCCTGGCAATAGAAATACGTTGTTTTTGTCCACCCGATAACGTAACACCTCGCTCTCCAATGATTGTATCAAATCCGTTTGGCAATGTTTCGATTTCAGCAAGTATTGCCGCTTTGCTTGCAGAAGATTTAGCGTGTTCTAATGACACATCTTCTGAACCAAAGTTGATGTTGTTGATGATGGAATTGCTGAATAAAAAAACATCTTGAGGAACATAACTAATTAAGGTTCGAAGTGATGATAAATCAACCCTAGATATTTCTTTACCATTTAGTAAGATAGACCCATTGTTTATATCATACATCCTCAGCAGCAATTGTGCAATGGTGGATTTACCACAACCGGTTTTACCAATCAATGCAATTTTTTGTCCTTTTTTTATAGTCAATGAGAAATCCTTGATAGCATGAACTCCTGTATGAGGGTAAGTAAAATTCACATGAGAAAAATGAATATCATCAATATGCTCAATGATTTCTGGCGATGGAGGGTTTGTGATGGTTGGATTAATAGATAGAAAATCATTTAACCTTTTCTGAGAGGCTGCAGCACGTTGAATTGTACTGGCCACCCAACCAATAGCCGAAACAGGAAACGTAAGCATATTCACATACACTACAAATTCAGTGATGGTACCGGTAGATATTCTATGTTCTAATTGATAAATGCTGCCAATATAAATCGTAAGTAGCGTACTTAACCCAATGAGCAAACCGATGGCCGGAAAATAAACCGCTTCTGCGGTAGAAAGGGCTAGTCCACTTTTTCGGTATGCCTCTGTTTCTTTATCAAAAAAAGCAGCCGATACTTTTTCTTGTGCGTATGACTTCAGTACTCTAATGCCCGCATAGGATTCTTGTGCTGTGGTGGTGAGGTCACTCAATTGTGCTTGAATTTTTTCACTTTTTTTATTGATGTAGCTATTTACATAATACATGGCGATAACCAATAAAGGAAGAGGTGCTAGAACATACACGGACAGCATTACATCCTTCCTGAACATGTAAAATAAGCTTATACCAATCAGTACAACCAAATTAACGAGGTACATCAATGATGGTCCGGTGTACATGCGCACACGCGAAACATCTTCAGAGATTCTGCTCATCAAATCGCCCGTGCTATGGGTTTTGTAGAATTGAGTATCGAGCAGTTGATAATGGTTGTAGACTTCATTTTTTTGATCGTATTCAATATGCCTACTCATTACGATAACTGTTTGTCGCATGAGAAACATAAAAAATCCTTTAAGCAAGGCAAGCACCAGCAGCATGATTCCGCAGAACATCACGAGCTTACCAAAAGAGAGGTGAGCTGATGCACAGGCATCAATGAATTTCTTAACAAGTGGATCGAAGTATACTTTATCGTGTGATAGAGAGTTTGGATTGATGATTTGTTGCACTTCATCCACTACAAAACCGGTCAATTGAGGTGCGAGAATGGCGAAATAATTGGATAGAATGATGAACAGGATACCCAATGAAAACCGCCATCGATATTTCCAGAAATATTTATTGAGCGATTGGAGGGATTTCATGATGAAGAATTAAGCAATATTAGGATTATTATGGGGAATGGGGCGCGGGATGCTTGACGCTGAGCGCTGAACGCTTAACGCTATGGGTTGGGAGTTGGGAGTTGGGGGTTGAATACAATTCGCTGGACGCTGGTGGCTTGGGTTGGGAGTTCGGAGTTGGGGGTTGAATACAATTCGCTTAGCGCTGGGGGCTGTTTACTCTTGCCTCTTACCTCTTACCTCTTTACTATTGCCTATTCCCTCTTAGCTATTGCCTAAACTGTCATTCCTCGCTTCACTCGAAATGATAGTATGTGTATTACCTAAGACAAAAGAACTTCTGCTGGAATATGTAGTTCTTGATGAAAGAGCTTAGCCAACTCCAGCGTT
>CAJBBV010000115.1 GCA_903951405.1 uncultured bacterium | reverse complement strand
GCAATGCTCATTTTTTGGCTTTTGTTTGTTATTTTGGGATCATGGTCATTTATGAATGCTAGACCCGATTTTTTACCTATCGCTGCATCTGAGCACGGGGTTAAAACAGATAACATGTTTTGGTCGTCTATGGCCGTTGTTACTTTTGCTTTCTTTATTAGCAATACATTGTTATTTTATTTTGCTTATAAATACCGTTTTAATAAAAACAGAAAGGCGACATTTTATCCGGTCAACCATAAATTGGAGTTGATATGGACAGTAATTCCTGCGATTGTTATGGCGGTCTTAGTATTTACGGGTTGGAGAACTTGGAGGGATATCACATCTCAAGCACCTAGCAATGCAGCTGTAATTGAGCTCACAGGTCACCAATTTGGCTGGTTTGTCAGATATGCTGGAGTTGAAGATGGAGAATTAGGCAATGTGAATTATAAATTAATTGACGATACCAATAGTTTGGGAATTGATTTTACGGATAAGAATTCATTTGATGATTTTACAGCAACAGAATTACACTTGCCTAAAGGCCAACCGGTTCTTTTGAAAATCAGAGCACAAGATGTTTTACATTCTGTTTATTTGCCTTATCACCGTGTAAAAATGGATGCAGTTCCTGGTATGCCGACAAAATTTTGGTTTGTTCCTACTATATCAACGGATGAAATGCGAGCTAAATTAGGTAAGCCTGATTTTAATTTTAAAGTAAACTGTACAGAGGTTTGTGGCCGTGGTCATTTTGGTATGTCGATCACTGTGTTTGTTGACGAGCCAGAAGATTACAAAAAATGGGTGGCAGAACAAAAGCCATTCCTAGCTACAAATCCAGCTTATTTAGATAAAGTTCCGAATAACTTAAAAGCAAAAGCTAGTAAATATATTCCCATTGAACCCATCGCAACAGATAGCACTGAGGCGGTAAGTGTTAATTAATCAATAAAGAAATAAGAAAAATTTAATATATATGTCAACAGCCATATCCACAGCCGAAGAAGTTCACACACATGATCACGATCACGATCATGAGCATCATGAATTAGGATTTATTCGTACGTACATCTTTTCAGAAGATCACAAGACTATTGCCAAGCAATACTTAATATCTGGTATCTTATGGGCATTTCTTGGCGGATCCCTTTCCATTTTATTTAGACTCCAATTAGGATTTCCTGAAATGTCGATGGAATGGTTAAGGCCTTTATTAGGTGGTTGGATCGACGACTCTGGTAAACTGGATAAGGAATTTTATTTAGCGATGGTGACCATGCATGGAACCATCATGGTATTCTTTGTATTGACAGCAGGTTTGTCAGGAACCTTCTCAAATTTCTTAATTCCGCTTCAAGTAGGAGCTCGTGATATGGCATCTGGATTTATCAATATGTTATCTTATTGGTTTTTCTTCTTGTCTTCAGTCATTATGTTCTCATCCCTATTCATTGAAACAGGCCCTGCTTCAGGTGGTTGGGTAATCTATCCTCCCTTAAGTGCATTGCCTCAAGCGATGCCAGGTTCAGGATTAGGTATGACATTATGGTTGACCAGTATGACCTTCTTTATTGTTTCGTCTTTAATGGGAGGTATCAATTACATCTGTACGATCATTAATT
>CAJBBV010000114.1 GCA_903951405.1 uncultured bacterium | reverse complement strand
CATCCATTTCGGCAGGAATGGGACTACCTATTTTTTCTAGAGGGCAGCGTTCAAAAATAAATGCATCAACCATATTAATCAACAAACAAAAACAAGAGTTGCAAGCAATCAGTCAGGGATTAACAAATCAATTGGAGAACAGTTTTAAAATGTATGTTCAATATTCATCATTGGTCCAAACATACAGGGAGTCACTACTGCCGACAGCCACTTCAATCATTAAAGCAGCAACGAATAAATTTAATGCAGGGGAGATTGGGTATTTGAATTGGGTGATTCTAATCAACCAAGCTATGCAAACGAAGGGTGAATATTTAACTATTGTTCAAGAGCTAAATCAGTCTGCTTTTGAAATTGAACAGTTAAGCAACATTAATTAATTTATTTTTTAAACAATCGATATGAAAGCTATTAACATTGCTATTTATTCTCTGATTCTTTTCACTTCTTGTAAGGAAAAACAGACCGTTAATGCTGCTGATGCTAGTCAGCCCAAAGGGACTACTATTTCTGAAGATCTTGTTGCTGTCTCTACTGAACAATTAAAAAGTGCCAACATCATTCTTGGCATGCCCGAGGTTAGGGAAATGCACACTTCATTAAAGGTGAGTGGAGTGATCGATGTGCCACCTCAAAATATTGTATCAGTAAGTATCGCTATGGGTGGGTATTTAAAGAATACAACAATGATCCCTGGTCAAGGAGTTCGTAAAGGCACGGTATTGGCAGAATTAGAGGATCAACAGTATATTCAACTTCAGCAAGACTATTTGACTGCTTTAAGTCATCTGGAGTACTTGAAAACTGATTTTGATAGACAGAAAACACTAAACGAATCAAAGTCAACTAGTGATAAAGTATTTCAACAAGCAAAACGAGATTATGGCAGTCAGAAAATTTTAGTTAAATCGCTTCGTGAGAAATTACTTTTGATTGGCGTTAATCCAGATTCGCTGAATGAAGAAAATATTTCACGAGGAGTCCGAATTTATTCCCCGATTAACGGGTATGTGACAAAAGTTAATTTTAATATTGGGAAGTATATTAATTCGACCGATGTATTGTTTGAGATAATTGACCCTAGTGATTTACATGTTAGGTTAACCGTCTTTGAAAACGAGGCTGCAAATCTCCGTGCTGGACAGAAGCTCACATTTTCAACAAATAGCAATCCTACTGTGAAATATACCGCATCCATTCATTTGATTACACCTAATATTGAAGAAAATAGATCTACTGATGTTCATTGTCACTTTGAAGGAGCACCTCGAAATATCTTTCCGGGCACATTCGTGAATGCCGACATTGCTTTAGCTAATGCCAAGGTTACAGCTGTGCCTGAGGAGGCGGTAGTTAAGTGGGAGAATAAGCAATACTTGTTTGTTCAAGCAAGCAGTAATCAATTTCAGCTATTTCCTATTGAGACAGGTGTTTCAAATAAGGGTTTTGTTGAAATTAAAACAGGTCTTGATGCTCGAAAAATAGTGATTAAGAATGCATATACCTTGCTGATGAAAATGAAAAACAATTCTGAAGAGTAATTTGTATTTCAGATTATTGGCTGTTGTTTGGAAGATAATGTTCTAGTCTTTTAAATGACAGCCATTTATTTGTAAAGCGGCCTTAGCTATCTTTACGTTCTATATAGGCAACAGTTCCACCAACCCATTTGTTATGGTCATTATATCTCGTTCCAATCATTTTGCCTTTACTTATTCTGGCTAGGTTTGTTAGTAGTGTTGGACTAGTGTCTCCGTCCTTCCATGTATACATAAGCCTAACTTCTGCCTTTGCTTGTCCATCTGGGGTTTCAATACAGTCAGCATAGTTTACTTTCTTTTGCAGTATCCAATTTTCAGGATCTTTTATGCTCATCAAATCCGACTCTTGGATGTCTATGATTACTCCTTGTCCTGCAAAAGAAAACATGGGCTTTAGTACATACTCTTGTAAATCTGTGGGGATTTGCTTAATCTCATTTAGAAAATATGTTTCGGGAATATTGGGGTGCTTTAAAAAAGGTAGCGTGTATTTTGATATTCTATAAAACCAGTTTGGGTGTCCGATCCACTCTACATTTATGTCACCATGTAAGTTTGGTAATTCCCCAAGTGTTTCCTTCATGCTATTAAAATCGTCGAATATAATTCTATTGTATATTCTCTTTACCTGTGTTTTAATCCCATTTAAAGAGTAATAAATATTGTTATTCTCAATCCAAATTTCAGAGAGGCAGACAGGTTTAATTCCTAAATACGTTTCTGTGCAATAAAAGTCGATTCGGGTTTTTTGCTCATGTGGTTTAATTTCGAGTAAGATTACTTCCTTTGGATCATAGCCACCAATAATTAAGGATGTTAATTCTTCTATATATTTTTTTTGGTTGCTTCCATTGTAAAAGTGTTCAACGTCCTGCGGGATATTGAAATGTTTTTCTATTATTTCTGGGTAAAAAGCCTGAAATCCAAATAGAGAAGGAAATCCTTGCATCTCGATGAGGGCAGGATAGAATTCATTCTGAGCATTTTTACAGAGACCAAAGTCGAATGCTATGAAATGGGGGTGTGTATTTTCATTTTTTACAAAATCATCTTTGGGAATAGATTGATTGGTATATGATTTAAAATCGCTGCTCTTAATAAAATCGATGATAAAATTACATGTATTAATCATCTGCTCACTCATCGATTTTGGTATAAATATGGGCGTTTCGGCTAACCTAAATTCAAGTGCATTTGGGTATGCTTGATCTATTTCATCGAGCATAGCCATGTATGATTCTTCCCTAAAGGATTGATTAAAAGATTCCCTAATCTTTTCTATCATGTGATAAATTAATATGGATCAGTTAATGCTTCTATGGATTGGTTTATGAAATTTGGCAGTACATACCGATTTGTTATGAGAATTTTATCTGGATCATTTAGTTGATTGATCATCGACTCCCATTTTTCTATTCCATAGTTTTCTATGACTGTTTTCTTTTTATCGTCTCTTTGTAGATACATACTCATCCCTTTTGCATCTGCTTCCGGATGGAATTGAGTTCCAACCATGTATGGGTTAAATCGAATTGCCATGATTGCACGCTCTAATGCCACATGAGGCCTATCTTTCTCGATGCATAGCAGCGTTGCTCCTAGGGCATCTATTTTTTCTAGATTAGGTTCTATTAGTTGATATTCACGGCTATCAACTCCATAAAAAGGATCTGGAAGGCCCTGAAAAACCGGTTCTTTTTTTGCCTCTGTTAGCATGTGAATGGGGAATATGCCAAAAGCGCTTGATTTCCTTTTGGTGACATTGCCTATGTTGAAATACTGACTGGCCATTTGGAAGGAGTGGCATATGAAGAATACATATTTCTTCTTGTGGTTTTCCTTGTTTTCATTCCATGTCATTATGCTATCTATCCATCTGAAATATCTTGATTCCCATATTTCATTTTGATTTGTAATTGGGTTTCCGGGTCCGCCTGAAGAAATATAAATATCGAAATCTATTGAGGGTAATTCTTTGCTAATACGTACATCAAATTCTTTCCATTCAATTGTTACTGCATGTATGCTATTCAAGTAAGTTAGCACTTCGCGTATACCCCGCATTCCTTCATTGGGCTCGCCATTATATAAATCGAGAAGTGCGATTTTTATGGGTGCGGAATTATTGGATATCATCAGGTAAAGATAAACTAATTGCTATTGAACTTTTCTGTATAATGTTTATGTTGAATTATAAAGACTCTAAAAACTTAGATTCGATATACCCGCCAACATCTTTAAGGTTATTTGTTTTTTCGTACATTTCAAGCTGACGGTCTGCGCCAGTTCCTTTTTCTAGTATGAGGTGTATGCTTTTTAGGGCTTCTCTGCATCCTAAGTCATCTACCACGTCATCAATAAATTCAAGCAATTCATGAATAAGGTGACGTGTATTGATTTCTTGTTCTTTTCCAAAATCGATGAGTTTATCATCGATGCCATATCGTGAAGCGCGCCATTTATTTTCATTCACTAATGCTCTTGGATAAATCATATAATTTAAATTCTTTGACCTTAGCTTGTACAGTTTGACACAAATGCATTGAAATAGTGCTGCAAATCCAACACTTTCATCAACAGTTAGTGGTACGTCGCAAATTCTAAATTCTACTGTACCATAGAAAGGATGCACCCTTATATCCCACCATATTTTTTTGGCATTGTCTATGCAATTTGTTTTAATGAGTAAGTTAACATAACTCTCGTATGCGCTATAGCTATCAAAATAATCTGGAATTCCTGTTCTAGGAAACTTATCGAATACTTTTGTTCTGTATGATTTAAACCCAGTCTTTCTTCCTTCCCAAAATGGAGAATTCGTGCTCAATGCAAAAACGTGTGGTAAAAAGTATCTTGCTGAGTTTGCAATATGAATTGCCATTTCTTTTGAAGGCATACCAACGTGTACATGCAATCCGAAGATTAAGTTCGATCTAGCGGCATCTTGCATTTCATCTACTATCTGTTGGTATCTTTCGTGATCAGTGATGAGTTGTTGTCTCCAAGTGCTAAATGGATGAGTTCCAGCAGCACCGATACTGAATCCTAATGTTCCTGCAATCTGATGTATTGTCTTGCGTAAATTATAGATGTCTTTCCTTGCCTCTTCAATATTAGCACAAACATCTGTGCCTACTTCTACAACAGCTTGGTGCATCTCTGCCTTTACCTTTTCGCTGATTATTTTTTGTCCTTCGATAACAATCTTTTGTTCATGGCTAACCAGCTCTTTTGTAGAGGGGTCGATGACCATGTATTCTTCTTCTATGCCAAGGGTAAATATTTTGTAATTGATCATATTACAAGTTTAAATTATTCAGTTTAATTGATTTTTTGCGAACTATCCGTGATGTATTTACCCCATGTTAGGTTATTTTTTTTTGGGCTTATATGTTGAGCTAGTTCAATTGCGTAGTTTGCTGTTGCCTCAACGAGCCATTCGAAATTATCGTTTCCGATACTTCTAGCGTCTGCATCAGGTATTGGGTTACAAAAGTTAATCGCATAGGGTATTCCATCACGAATCGCGAATTCTACAGAATTAAATTCATAGCCTAAATACTCATTTATTTTTACTGCTATCTGTGTCATCTTATCTAGCACTTTTTTAGTAGGTTTGAATGAGGCGACATAGCGGAGATGATGTGGGTTTCTGGGTTCGTAAGGGATAATTCGAACATCCTTTTTCCCGATACAATAGCAACGATAATATTGATCAAAAATAATTTCTTCTTGCAGCAGCATGACTAGCTGCCCTGTTTCTGCATGTTTTTCAAAAAAATCTTGCGGTGCTTCAACCTTGTATGTATTATTCCATCCACCTCCAGAAAAGGGTTTCAAAAATGCGGGGAAGCCAATGTATTCAAAAATGGATTTCCAGTCTAGTGGATAGGCAAGGTTTGAAAAGGAATCATGGCTTGTCTTCTCCGGTAATTCTCTAGAAGGGAGTATTACTGTCTTTGGAACTTGTATCCCAATTTTTGATGCTAATGCATTATTGAAAAACTTCTCATCAGCACTTTCCAAAAATGGATTGTTTACAATAGCCGTTCCAGTCAACGCAGTATTTTTGAGGTAGGATCTATAGAAGGGCACATCGTGTGATATGCTATCTATGATGACTGCATAGCCACTCGGTTTTCCTTGAATGACTTTATCGATTACTACTGCTTCTGCCGTAATCCCCTTATTTTTTTTGGTATTTACTCTATTGATGAATGCTTCTGGAAAGCTTCGTGCCTCACCGAATAATATTCCTATTTTTTTGCTTGCCATGTTCATTCTTGATTCTCCCTAAGTTATGAAAATTATCGAGCATTGGATATTTAGCACGTATAAACCGAATTGTGGTTTATACGTTGTATTTGAGGACTAGTTAGCGTAAAGCAAAAAAAAACGGGCATCATCGTTTTGTGATGATGCCCTAGGAAACTCTTAAAGGTTGAAATGTAATGAGTAGGATGGTTACTTTGAATTGAATTCAAGGTATTTTACCCAATAAAATTTATTGTGCCTTGAAGGCAACTTCCATATTCTCCCATCTGATAAACACTTTACCATCAGCAATCGCAAAGGCAAGTGATTCATTGAAAGAAGCTGATTTGCCTGGTTTAACTTTTACTCTTAGAACATCATCTTCTTGTTTATAGCTGTACGCACCCCATTGATTTGCTTTTTTATTGATGATGATGGTCCATGAATTTTCTTCAGGAATAGTGAATAGGCTATATTTCCCTTTTGAAAGTTTTTGTCCTTCAATCTTAAGATCACCATCTGTTTCAAAAATTGTGGCTTCATCTGCTCCAGTTCTCCATACTTTACCAAATGGCACTAAATCGCCCCACACTTTTCTTCCTTTAACAGAAGGAGAGGAGTAGTTTATTGAGATGGTTACATTACCTGATTTTCCTGTTGCTGTTGTATTGGGGCTAGCCTTTTTGTTTTGCGAAGATGCATAGTTGCCAATAAATAAAAATGCGATAAGAAAAGAAAGTGAAATTAATTTTTTCATGGTGTTAAAGTTTTAAATTGATTTATTAGAATGGATTAAGTTGTCTTTTATATAGTTGAATGGTGTTCTCTAATCCAAGATATAATGCATCACAGATTAGTGCGTGACCAATACTTACTTCTTCAATGTACGGAATGTTTTTGATAAAATATCCAAGGTTATGAAGATCTAAATCATGTCCTGCATTAATTCCTAAGCCTAATTTTTTTGCCTTTTCTGAGGCAGTGATATATGCTGCGATGGCTTTTTCTGGTGATTTTATATAATGGGATGCATATGATTCGGTATATAATTCAATTCGATCTGTTCCTGTTGCTGCGGCACCTTCTATCATGCGTATATCGGGGTCGCAAAAAATACTGGTTCTTATGCCAGCCTGTTTGAATAGGCTGATGGTTTCTGTTAAGTATGACTTGTGTGTTATGGTATCCCACCCATGATCAGATGTTAACTGTCCTTCTGCATCTGGCACTAATGTTACTTGATCAGGTTTTGTTTCTAGGACTAGTTGAATAAATTTTTCTTCTCTACAATTCCCTTCAATATTAAATTCTTGATGAAGTACATTTTTCAATTCTTTTACATCTGCATATCGGATGTGGCGTTCATCTGGACGAGGGTGCACTGTAATGCCATCGGCTCCAAAACGTTCAGCATCCAATGCTACCTTGATTAGGTCTGGATTGTTTCCTCCTCTGCTGTTTCTGAGTGTGGCAATTTTGTTAATATTGACTGAGAGTTTAGTCAAGGAGGTAATAATTTAGTTTATAAAGTTATGTAAAATTTCATCATCACTTAATCCTATACATTACAATCCTTTTATGATATTCCATATCCAGTTGAGCCCAATTAAAATTATCAAGGGGAAAATTATTCGCTTTTTTTTCAACATATATTCGATGTTGTTATACATTTTCCATCCCTTTTCATCTTTTTTTATGTAATCCCACATCATGATACAAGGTGCGGCAAGCATAATTAGGCTTATTAGAATTCCTACTGGATTTGTAAGGAATCCCAAATAGAAGTCACCTGAAAGTATTAGAATAGTAGATCTCGTTGAACCACAAGCGGGGCATGGAATACGCATTGTATTTTTGAATATACAAATCGATTGTATTGATGTTGTTTCATATGTATGAACAAACCAAATCCATACGTATGAACTAAGCAATCCAAGTGAAGAAAATAGATAGAATGATCTTTTTTTCAACATAGACTAGTGCTCAATTAATATAGAATCTTATTGATCTCAACTAGATTCTTATCGCGAGTGATATTCATGATTAAAAACCAATCGATGATAGTCCAGATACCTAATCCCCCACAGGTCAGCAATTTGATTATACCTAATCCGGTGTCTCCTAGATAGAATCTATCAATACCTAGCGTGCCACCTACAATAGAAATGACAAGACTGATTGTTGGGTCTTTTAATTCTGCAGATTGCAAGTACATCCATCTTGATTCATCCATGTTGATGAGCGCTTCTCTAAGCCCTATGAGTCTATTACCACCAAAGTATTTTCTATTGCACATGATGAACATGTCTGCTTTTTGTGAATCCATAACGTTTATTTTCTTATGTTAAGATACGATAAAAAAAAGCCGACAGGTAATTAACTGTCGGCTTTAGAATAAAATCAGTTTAAATTAATATCTGTATAAGTCAGACTTGAACGGACCGCTTTGTGGTATTCCGAGGTAAGCTGATTGTTCATTGCTTAGTTCATCAAGTACAACACCAATTTTAGAGAGATGAAGTCTTGCTACTTTCTCATCAAGGTGTTTAGGCAATACGAATACATTTTTATCGTATTGGCTATTGTTTGTCCATAATTCGAGTTGAGCAAGTACTTGATTAGTGAATGATGCACTCATTACAAAACTTGGGTGACCTGTTGCACATCCAAGGTTAACTAATCTTCCTTCAGCAAGAAGTATGATGTCTTTCCCATCGATGTTATATAAATCAACTTGAGGTTTGATGGTATCTTTTGTTTGGCCATAGTTGCTATTCAACCAAGCTACATCGATTTCGATATCGAAGTGTCCGATATTACACACGATGGCTTTGTCTTTCATTGCTTTGAAGTGTGCTCCTGTGATGAGGTCGCGGCAACCTGAAGCTGTAACAACGATGTCAGCTTCTTTCACTGCATCAATCATTTTTTTCACTTCGAAACCATCCATTGCAGCTTGTAGTGCGCAAATAGGATCGATCTCTGTAACGATTACTCGGCAACCTGCTCCAGCTAGCGAAGCAGCTGATCCTTTTCCTACATCACCATATCCACCTACTACAGCAACTTTACCTGCAAGCATTACATCTGTTGCTCTTCGGATGGCATCTACTAGTGATTCTTTACATCCGTATTTATTATCGAATTTAGATTTGGTAACACTATCGTTTACATTGATAGCGGGCATAGGCAAAGTGCCTTTTGCAACACGTTCGTATAAGCGATGTACGCCAGTAGTTGTTTCTTCTGAGATACCTTTTACGTGTTGAATAAGTTCTGGGAATTGATCCAATACCATATTGGTAAGGTCGCCTCCATCATCAAGAATCATGTTAAGAGGGCGATCGGCTCCACCAAAGAATAGTGTTTGTTCAATACACCAATCAGCTTCTTCAATGCTTTGTCCTTTCCAAGCAAATACGCCAATACCTGCAGCAGCGATGGCAGCGGCAGCATGGTCTTGCGTTGAAAATATATTACATGAGCTCCATTTTACTTCTGCACCAAGAGCAACAAGGGTTTCAATCAATACGGCAGTTTGAATGGTCATGTGTAAGCAACCTGCTACACGAGCGCCTTTTAGTGGTTGTGAAGGACCATACTCTGCGCGGATAGCCATTAGTCCTGGCATTTCAGCTTCTGCAAGTCTGATTTCTTTTCTTCCCCATTCTGCAAGGGAAATATCTTTTACTTTATACGGTAAGCTAAAGTCTAGTTTAGCGAGGGTTGAAGTTGACATATTAGTATTAAAATTTCGGCAAAGTTAGACCATTGTTATGAAATCCCCCAATAGATAGGCTATATTCTCACTGTAATTTTAGGACCATGATGAAGTCATTCATCTCAAAGCCATTGCCGATTTGCAGGTCGATTTCAGACTCAACACTAAAGCCTATGTGTTTATAGAATGACACAGCTGGATTTTTCTTGTTTACGTTTAGTTCGAGTTCTGTGCCACCCTGACTGATTACTTCTTTTGATATATAGGATATCATCGCTTTGCCGAGGCCATTCCCCTGCAGTTCTGGTTTTAGGTATAGCTTATGCAGTCGATAGCGTTGGGGTTTATCTGCATTTTTTATGGAGTATGATGCATAGCCGACAGATTCATTATTGTGGTTTAGTAAAATGAATTGATGGCCAAGGCTTGTAATTTGCTCTTCAAGTGCTTTTGAGCTGTACATTAAATCAAGCATGTAGTCTATCTGCTCCATGCTAACAATGGAGGGGTATACTTTCCTCCAAATTTCTTCGCTCAATTGTCTAATCGTGGGGATGCCTTCCGTTGAACATTTACTGATGCTGGCCATAGTTGTTGGAATTGGTATGGGTATCTTTTGATAGTGCAAGATGCGATTTAATGGCTTTATTGGAAAGAATTAATCCGATTACTAGTGAAGCGATTGCCCCAAGGGAAAGGAGTAATGTGAGTGTGGGTTTTACAATCATGTCTGCATCTTGTAAAAACAGGAAGTAGTCGTAGCTGCCATGAAAGAAAACTGCCCAGACAATACCGGCAATCATTAAACTAGGTTTTTTATTGGGTGAAAATTTAGCTTTCCCCATGAAGTAGCCCATGATGATGGCGAATGTGGCGTGGGCTGGTATGGCAAGGAACATGCGGACTATAGCGGTTTGAATGCCTGATTGGGAAACGTAGAAAATGTTTTCTACAGTGGCAAAGCCCATTCCTACCATTACGGCGTAGACTATCCCATCAAAGGGTTCATCGAATTCAGGTTTGCGAAAGGCATAGTACCGCAGCATCATGAACTTACATAGTTCTTCAACGAGCGCAACGCTTATGTAAGCTTTTACGCCTATACCGGCAATTGAGTTGAAGAATGGACCTTGCTCAGCTAAAGCAATTATCGTTTCAATGAGTAGAGCAGGGATGATAGCGAGCATGCCAAGTAGAAAGCTGATGATTAAATGCCTTCTAGGTTCAATATTATATTCATCTTTGAAGATGATATAGAGTGAAATAGCGATTCCTGGAGCAATGGCAAGCATGAGCCAATTCATGCAAAAATATTTGGGGTCAAGTTAAAACAAATTGACACTATTGGCTGAACCTTTTTTACTTTTAATTTCCAAACCACCCATATCTATGATTAAGCGCCTGATTGGTATTTTTCTCATAGGAATATTCATCCATCCGAATATTCTAGCCCAACGATTTGGTGCTAATCCATCTTCATTGAAGTGGCTTCAACGAAATGATAAAGCTACTAGGATTATTTTTTCGCCTGGTGCAGAAGACTTGGCTAATCGCATTGGGGAGCTGACAACAGGGTTGTCTCAAGAAATTTCTCATCGTTTGGGTATGTTGAATAAGCCCATCAATATTGTCTTGCAGCCAAATCCACTTGTATCCAATGCGTATGTGGGCTTAGCCCCGTGGCGAAGTGAATTTTATCTTACGCCTATGCAAAATTCACTTGAATTAGGTTCAACGAATTGGATTGATAACTTGGCGGTGCATGAATATCGGCATGTTCATCAGTATAGTAATTTCAGAAAGGGGTTGAGTCGATTTGCTTATGTCATTGCCGGAGAGGAAGGACAAGCATTGGCGAATGCTGCAGCTATCCCTGATTGGTTTTTTGAAGGGGATGCTGTTTATGCGGAGACTAAATACCTTAGTCAGGGTAGAGGAAGGCTTCCGTATTTCTTTGATCAGTTCAATGCCATTTGGCAAGCGGATAAGAATTATTCTTTTCAAAAATTGAGGAATGGTTCTTTGCGCGATGTTATTCCTAATCATTATCAGCTGGGGTATTTGTTAGTGAATTATGGGTACACTCAATATGGTGAGCAATTCTGGGGGGATGTGACGAATGATGCTGTTCGATATAAAGGGTTGGTTTATCCTTTCCAGCGGGCGATAAAAAAGTACAGTGGGGTTGGGTATACTGAGTTTGTGAGAGAGGCGTTAAATTCATATAAACTATCATTTTGTCAAAATGACATAAATAATTCAAAATCAGTATTTAATAATAGTTTAACTAAATCAATTGTTGAGTATTATTTTCCTGCTTGGACTGGTTTTGATTCTGTTGTTGTCTTACAAAAAGCGTATAATGAAATACCTACTTGGGTCATGTTTAATGCTGGGAGCATGACGAAGTTGGGTGTTAAAGAGATAGGGTTGGATGACTACTTTACCTATAAAAAGGGTCAGCTTGTTTATACGGCCTTGCATTATGATCCTCGATGGATATGGAAAGAATTTAACGATATTACCTTATTTGATCTTGGCAGTCGTAGTAGCAATTTTGTCACACATGGAGGTCGATACTTCTCGCCTGATCTTTCGAATGAAGGAAATCATGTTGTCGCTGTTTCGATAGATCATGTTGGTCGGTCATCTTTGCATGTTATCAATGTAGCGGAAAAAAGTCTTCAACGCAGTATAGAATTCAAGGACGATTATTTTTTGAGTTATCCCTGTTTTTCTAAAGACGACCAATTCATATTTTCTGTAGCTCGAAAGAAATCGGGAGAAAGCGCAGTGGTAAAGTATAGTTTAGTTGACTCAACGGTTGAAACCGTTTTTCCATTTGTGAATGCGCCGATAGCTTTCTTAAGGGTGAATAATAATAAGTTGATATTTACTGCATCGCAATCCAATCGAAATGAAATATGGTCTTATGATTTGGAGAATAAATCATTTCAGGTCTTATCTTCTGAGTCGACCGGTAGTTATACTGGAGGACTTGATTCTAGTGGGTTAAGGCTTGTTTATACGCGTCCGACTGTGAAAGGGAAGCAGTTGTTTATAAAGCCTATTGATTCATCCCAGCCTGTAGATTCAATGAAATCTGTTCGATTTGTGTATGAGAATAGTTCAATAGATAAACTAGAAAATATAGTTCATCAAGCTGATTCTGTAGCGTATCAAGTTAGTCCATATAGTAAGATGACAGGGTTCATTAATGTACATAGTTGGCGGCCTTATTATGAGCGCCCAGAATGGAGCTTCAGTCTGTATAGTCAAAATGTATTAAACACATTTCAATCATCATTGAACTACGTGTACAATGAAAATGAAAAGTCACACAAAATTGGACTAGATGGAAATTTAGGTACTTGGTATCCTTGGGTTGTTGGTGGAACTGATTATACTTCTTCCCGATCTTATCAAGATAATTCATATGATGTTCGTTGGAATGAGTGGACGGGTCATGTTGGATTGCGGTTGCCGCTCAATTTTACAGCTGGAAAATTTTATCGTCAATTGGATATGTCGGCTAATCTTTATGGTGTGGGGGTCTATTATGATCCTAAGAGCGTGCCTTTGTTTGAAAGCAATCATGTTACGTATCTCCAGCAACAAATAGTCTATTCAGCACAATCGCAGCAAGCCGTTCAGCATATATATCCTCATTTGGGTGTTTCAACGCGATTATTAAATCAGGTGGCAGTAGGAAACACTCATGCATCGCAGTTGTTGATGTCGGGGCAGGCCTATTTACCTGGGTTAGGAAGAAATCATTCTATTGTTACTTCATTGAGTTATCAGCGGCGTGATACGTTGCAGCAATACATTTATGCGAATTCATTTTCGATGGCGAGGGGATATGAGGCATTGAATTATCCAAGGATGTGGAAGGCTACATTCAACTATCATATGCCATTGGTTTATCCTGATATGGGATTTGCCAATATTATTTATGTCCAACGTATACGGAGTAATTTCTTTTACGATGCGATGCGGGTGAAGAGTTTGCGGACAGGAATTGCAACTGGATTGCGTAGTACAGGAGTAGAAATCTTTTTTGATACCAAGTGGTGGAATCAGCAGCCTGTAACATTTGGTGTTCGATATAGTCGATTGATTGATGCTGATCAATTCGTCAACAAGATAAACCCCAATCGGTGGGAGTTTATCTTGCCGGTGAATTTGATACCTAACTAAACAATTTGTTGTTAGGGTATATACTAAAAGACTTAATGTTTAATGAACAATTTTTCTTGTGCTCTTCTTACTTTTTTTGCATTGGTGAGGTAATCTTGTTCAGCATCGCGGTAGCCAAGAGCAAGAATACATACAGGTGCAAGTCCTTTTTCATCTAGTCCCAATACTTCTGCAACCCCTGCCGGATTAAATCCTTCCATTGGTGTAGCGTCAACTTCTTCAACGGCGGCAGCTGCGAGACCGAATCCAAGTGCGATATAGGCTTGACGAGCTGCCCAGATATGAAGGTCTGTTGCAGAGCTCGAGTTTACTTTACCTTTGATGACTGAGGCAAAATCAGCTAGTGCTTCTGCAGGAATTCCTCTTGTTGTGGCGATTTCGTTCATATATTCATCCACTTGTGCTTCTGTGATATTTTTCCAAGGAGCGAAGATGAGGAGTGCTGCAGATTCTTTGATTTGAGGTTGATTGTAACAGCTAGCAGAAAGCTTTTCTTTTATAGCTGGATCTTCTACTATGATCACATTATAGGGCGTTAATCCGAATGAGCTTGGTGCAAGCTGAACGGCCTCAAGGATATTGTTTAGTTTTTCAGTGGGTATTTGTCTACCATTCATGCGTTTTGTTGCGTAACGCCAGTTAAGAGCTTCGATAAATGTCATATCTATTTATTTAGTGTTTGAACATCGAAAATACAAAATTTCTGATATATTGGAACATTATTTTGAATCAATGCATTTCATCTCTTATATTTGCAACCCGTTAAAGGGAGTTTAGCTCAGCTGGTTTAGAGCATCTGCCTTACAAGCAGAGGGTCGGCGGTTCGATCCCGTCAACTCCCACAGAAGGTCACCAAT
>CAJBBV010000113.1 GCA_903951405.1 uncultured bacterium | reverse complement strand
TGGACAGCATGGAGAGATATGTCGAAAAAACAATACCCTGGACAGTGGTTCATGGTTGATATGAAAAAACAAGAAACCTTTCATAAGATAGTATTGGATAATACCTGGGCGTTGTGGGATACTCCAAAATCGTATCGAGTAGAAATTTCCGATGATGGATTACATTGGAGCAAGACGATTGCCGAAGGATCCGGACAATTGGGCATAACGAACATCATCTTCCCCAAAAAAACAGGGCGGTACATAAAAATTAGTCAACTCGGTAGCGACGAGAAGTACAACTGGTCTATCTTCGAAATGGATGTAATTAAATGAGCAAACTGAGCAGATAAAGAAATAAATTTATGGTTAAAATCAATTGTATGAAAAGAGGATTTTCAACGGCTATTGTTTTAGGGTTCATGTTGTTGTTTCAACAACCGCTGATTGCACAAAAAAAACAACTCACGCTAGAGGATATCTACACCAACTATGAATATGGATCGAAGGGGGTTGGACAACTACGTTGGATGAAAGACAATAAAGGATATTCGACCTTGGAATACAATTCCAACACAAGTGGATACGATATCGTAGTATATGATGTTGAATCGGGTGCCAGAAATGTATTGATCAGTTCAACAGAACTAATCCCATCAGGAAAAACAAAGCCTCTTTATATAGCGGATTACACCTGGTCTGAAGACAACAAAAAATTATTGATTTTCACCAATACCAGAAAAGTATGGCGCTTACATACCAAAGGGGATTATTGGGTATTAAATGTACAAAGCAAATCATTGAAGCAAGTAGGTAAATCGCTTGAGGAAGCGACCCTCATGTTTGCTAAGTTTTCACCGGACGCTAAAAAAGTGGCATACGTAAGTAAACTAAATATATATACAGAAGACCTGGCAACAGGGACCATAACACAACTTACCAAAGATGGTGGAGACAATATTATCAATGGAACCTTTGATTGGGTATATGAAGAAGAGTTGGATTGCAGAGATGGTTTCAGGTGGAGCCCCGATGGAAAAACAATTGCCTATTGGCAATCGAACACTAAAGGTGTTGGCACATTTTACATGATCAATAATGTAGATTCAATCTACTCAAAACCGATTCCACTTCCTTATCCAAAAGTAGGAACAACAAATTCTGATGTGAAAGTGGGCGTAGTGTCTGCTACAGGCGGTAAAACAAAATGGTTTGCTATACCTGGAGATCCACGCAACAATTATATCGCGCGTATGGAATTCATTCCAAATTCAAATGAGGTAATGATTCAACAGCTCAATCGTCTTCAAAACACCAATCATGTATGGGTTGGTAATGTGATATCGATGTCATTGAATAATATTCTAACTGATAAAGACGAGGCATTTCTGGATATACATGATAATATCAAGTGGTTAGACCATGAGAAATATTTTACCTGGACAAGTGAAAAAGATGGATGGATTCACTTGTATAAGGTGTCAAGAGATGGTAAAGAATCTTCATTGATTACCAAAGGAAATTTTGATGTCATCAATATCGATTGCATTGATCCGGTGAGTGGATTTGTTTACTATATCGCATCGCCAGAAAGTTATATCCATCGCTATCTATACCGCAGCAGAATAGATGGAACAGGTGAAGCTGAACGCGTTTCTCCTTCATCTATGATAGGCCACCATGGCTACCAAATTTCAGCCGATTCAAAATATGCAATACATACATTTGAAAATTCAACTACACCAAGAAGAATAGCTCTTATCAACCTAGCCACACATAAGGAGATAAAATTACTTGAAGACAATAGTGAACTGAAAGCCAAAATCGATGCACTTGGATTAAAACCAAAAGAATTCTTTAAAGTCGATATTGGTGATGTTGTATTAGATGGCTGGATGATTAAGCCAATCAACTTTGACCCAAGCAAAAAATATCCAGTGATCATTCATGTATATGGCGAACCGGCAGGTTCCACCGTTCAAGACAACTGGAGTACAGGCGATAATATGTGGCATCAATACTTAGCCAATCAAGGATTTGTTATCATGAGTGTTGATACACGAGGCACGCGCGTAGCACGTGGACGCGAATGGAGAAAATGCATTTACAGAAAAATTGGTATTGTATCTGTTAACGACGAAGCAAATGCAGCGAAAAAAATAGCCGAGAATTATTCATTTGTCGATGCCTCCAGGATTGGCATATGGGGATGGAGTGGAGGTGGACAAATGTCTCTGCAATGCATATTCGGTTATCCGAAAGTATTTAAAACGGCCATCGCAGTATCGTTTATATCAAATCAATTGTTGTACGACAATATCTATCAAGAAAGATACATGGGACTTCCAGACGATAATAAAGAAGGATATAGTGTTGGATCACCAGTAACGAATGCGTCAAAACTAGAAGGAAATTTGATGATCATGCATGGAACAGGAGATGATAATGTTCATTATCAAAATTTTGAAATTCTCGTTAATGAGCTAATCAAGCACAATAAACTGTTTAGCATGATGTCTTACCCTATGCGCGACCACAGCATCAGTCAACGAGAAAACACAACCCTTCAAATGAGAAGAACCATGGAAGCGTTCTGGAAGAAAAATTTATAATCTATACTAGTACAATTAAATACCATGAGCACTTTCCCCAGTATATTCAATGACGTGATTGGACCAGTGATGAGAGGACCATCCAGTTCACACTGTGCAGCATCGTTGCGGATAGCACGAATCTGTAGAGATTTGATGGATGGCCATATCAAAAACATACTCATTGAATTTGACCCAAATGGCTCTTTAGCTACAACGCATAAAAGTCAAGGGTCAGACATGGGTCTATTTGGTGGGTTCCTTGGATGGGAAGCATATGATGATAGATTGCCCAATTCAGAAAAACATGTGCAAACAGCGGGAATAGATGTCGAAATAAAAATTGTAGACATCAAGGCTGACCATCCCAATACATATAAGATCACACTTCAAAGTGAAAACGAAACAAGGAAGCTAACAGCCATTTCAACAGGTGGTGGAATGATTGAAGTGATTGAGATAGATGGCGTCTCCGTATCCATGGCAGGTGATTATTTCGAAACACTCATTTATTGCGAGAAGCAGGATGAGCTTATAAAATTTTTAGAATCATCCATTCAGTATGATGAAATAATACCTCATCATGGCGATACATCATTCATTCAACTTAGGTCACAAGCATTTCCAGATCAAACCATATGCGATGAGTTGATTTCGATGGATAATGTATTCTCCATTAAATTCCTGAATCCAGTGCTGCCAGTAATGGGCAGAAAAAACATGTCTGTTCCATTTATATCATGCAATGAAATGCTTGACTATAATAAGGATAAGAATAAACTATTGTGGGAGCTAGCAGTTGATTATGAAAGTGCTCGAGGAAATATTTCTGCAGCAGAAGTTTTTGAAAAAATGCGGAGCATCGTCCACATCATGGGAAATGCAATAGAAACTGGTCTAAAAGGAACGCATTACGAAGACAGAATATTGGGTAGTCAATCATTACAATTCAAAGAAAACCTTGATGCAGATAAATTAGTAGGCGGTGAAACGAATAACAGAGTGATCATGTATACCTCTGCGATGATGGAAGTGAAAAGTTCAATGGGGGTTATTGTAGCGGCGCCTACGGCAGGTTCTTGTGGCGCACTACCTGGCGCTATTTTTGGCACAGCACATTCATTGAAACTACATGAAGATGAAATCATTAAAGGAATGCTTGCGGCAGGGCTCATCGGCGTATTCATTGCGGCTCATGCTACGTTTGCTGCTGAAGTAGGAGGTTGTATGGCGGAAACCGGCTCTGGTGGAGGCATGGCAGCTGCAGGTATTGTAGTAATGAAAAACGGCAGCTTAGATCAATCCATTGGTGCAGCTTCCTTAGCCTTACAAAATTCGTTGGGTATCATTTGCGATCCCATTGGCAATAGAGTTGAAGCACCTTGCTTGGGAAGAAACGTGATGGCAGCTACCAACGCTATATCCTGCGCAAACATGGCCTTGTCTAATTATGAATACTTAATTCCATTAGATGAAGTGATTGATACCATGAAAGAAGTGGGTGATCGAATTCATCATACATTACGATGCACCAATCTTGGTGGACTATCCACTACCCGTTCAGCAAAAATCATTGAGCATAAACTCGAAGAACAACCCGGCGCTTTCTTTAAAAGTTGCTAATTAATTAGGATGATAAATCCGCTCAGCAGTTCTATAGACTTCCGCTTTATTTAACGTCATTTTCTTAGTCTGCTGATGCGTATACATTTCCATCTGATCTGTATAGTGAGGTGAATTTTTTCTAGATGATGCCCCATAGGTATTCATTGTTTCAATGATTGGACCATCCTTGGTAAACCTGACCAACTCAACATAGGCATCACCTTGTGTTCCCCTAAGCATCCCATTTTTATACGGAACAGAATACATCGGAGCAAGTACATCAGGCAAACCTGGTAAGGGTAGTTCAACATTGCCACGAACTAATTTTTGTATATCACCTAATTGCAGATCTGTTCTTCCGAAATCATTCATCATTTCAGTCTTAACTGCTTTTAATATGGTTAATGATTCGTCAGTAGTAAGAACAGCTCCTTTATGATATTGATCGCCATGAGAAGTAATGTAGTGGTATATTTTTAAAAAAGTAGCAGCGCCAATACTCTCCACATTTGAGCTCTTATCCCAATTAGTGAGATTATTAATTAAATCAGATACCTCCCCATGTTCTGATGCTTTCAACATAAACATGCTATCGATATGAATCGGAAATGCAAAGACTGAAGGAAACTGTCTATCGAATTTTATTCGTTTAAAGTCTTCATACGACACCTTTTCAAGTGGCGCTAATAATTCAGCAAAACGCATGCTGCGGTTATTCTCTAGTGTTTCATATCCCATCGTCGGATCTTTAACTACAGGTTTTTCTGGACCTTCCGTTGAATGAAAAGGGGAATGATTGGTATTATACACAAATCCACTTTTCGGCTGAAGCACTTGCGGGAGATCAGACAAGGGATGAAGTTTATTCCATAGTGTTGCGCTAGTATTACCTGGGAGTGTAGTCCTCCAATTAAATTGAGGATCACGAACCGGAATTCTGCCATTACTCAAATAATAAATCGTGTCGTATCGATCAGCATACACAATATTATAACCGGGGATGGCAAGCATGTTGAGTGCTGATTTAAATTCAGTAAAGTTCTTTGCTTTATTAAATCTATACCACTGCTCCATGCCACGTATATCAGTAAGTGAAGGCATTCGAATGGAAAAAGTTCCGCGATCTGTAATTATCGTTGGCCCATATTTACTCCAGTATATTTTTTTCTTCACTGGAATGACAACACCTTTAATTTTTACTTTTAGTACGGTTGAACTTTCTTCAAGATCTATCCATTCTCCATCGAACTTATATTGCTTTTTAGATTGAGGATTCATTTCCAGTTGATATACATCAAGCTTATCTGGATCATTCACGGTATGTGCCCATCCTAAAAATTCATTGCAGCCATGTAAAATACATGGAGCACCAGGAAAATTGGCACCAAGAATATTCCAACCTTCTTCACTACATAATTGTGCTTCATAAAATGCAACTGGTCCTTCTAGCGGTTGATGGGCATTGATATCTAGGTATACTTGACCATCCGTAGTTTTAGCACTATTGAATGCAATGGCATTACTCCCTGCAGTTTTGAACTGTTCAACTAATGGAACAGATCCACCAAAAATAGAAGACAGGGCCCAATCGGCCCCCGATAGAATGGATAATTGCAAAACAGAATATTGAATCATATCCTGAGGGGTAACTGGAAATGATTTTTTCAATAAGACTTCATTAGGATGTTTTTCTGCATAGGCATTCAAGCCTGCACAATATCCTTCAATCAATTTTTTGAAATCTGGACTCAAATCAGATTCATACTTACTAGCTACTAATTCAGGTATGCGTAATAAATGAATGATATAATCAATTTGTGCTCCGTCTTTACCCTTATATGCCCCAAGCATTGCTTTACCAGCAAGGAGCCCTAGTTGTATTGTCTCAAAATCATCTTCAGAATGCGCCCAAGCTAGTCCATATGCCACATCTGGGTCTGTCTTTCCGAAAATATGAGGCACGCCATATTTGTCTCGAACGATGTCAATTTTCGTCGCGTCTATTTGTCCATTTACATTCACAACGGAAAGAAAAACAATCAAGAAAGCAATTGGAATACGAATCATTCTATACATATTATATCAATAATAATTTCTCTACCTCAATGGTGGCGCAGTATCAGGAATCATTGGTGTATACACTTCATTTCCTTTTTTCTTCAGAAACTCTGCTCTTACTTCTTCCCTCAACTTTTCATTTTCAAACATATCGAGCATGGTAAAAGACAACGCTTTTGATGCAAACATCATTCCTTTATGTCCGATACTCATTCCTCCACAAGCTACCACTACCCATGAATGCCAAGGTGATTTTGCTGGTGCAGTAGTAACTAATAAACCAACTTCAGGTACTATCCAACTCACATCACCCACATCAGTTGATCCGCCATCAGGATCTGCTCGCTGTTGTTCAAGTGGATTTATCTTTCCATTAATACCGAGCGGTTCAAGTCCATAATTTTTTTGAATTGAATTTGCAAACTCAATCTCCTCTTTAGAATAGACAATTGGGCCAATTAATTCGAGGTTTTTTTGCATGGCCTTAGCCCCAGCTTCAATTACAAGCACTTCATAACTGCCTGCTTGAAGTTCGATAGTATAGTCAACCCCCGCCATTAATGCGGCTCCTTTAATAATATCCCTTACTCGTTTTTCCATTTCCACAACGCCTGTTCGCTTTGAATCCCTTACCCATAACCACAAAGAAGCTTTTTCAGCAACTACATTAGGCACATTACCTGATTCATCAATGATATAATGCAAACGTGCAGAAGGCTTAATATGTTCACGGTAAAAATTAATACCGTTTGCAGCAAGCTCAGCAGCATCAGATGCGCTGCGTCCATTCCACGGATCAGCTGCAGCATGTGAGCTCTTGCCTTTAAAATGAATCATTAGATCTACCTCGGCTTGACTGCTCTGCATGCTTGCCTTAATATCTGCATCGGGATGCCAATCGAAACTAACATCCACATCATTAAAAAGTCCTGCGCGTGCCATATAGCTTTTTCCACCGCCACTTTCTTCAGCAGGAGTCCCATAAAAACGCACTGTCCCTTTTATCTTTCCTTTTGCGATTAATTCCTTAATAGCAATAGCAGCACCTAAACTTCCCGTGCCAAACAGATTATGGCCGCATCCATGTCCTGGTGCATTTTCAACTCGAACATCCCTGCCAGGAACTGCTTTTTGCGACAATCCAGGCAAGGCGTCGTATTCACCTAATACAGCAATAATGGGCTTCCCACTACCATAACTGGCTATGAACGCGGTTGGCATTTCCGCCACGTTGCGTTGCATGGAAAATCCATTTTTCTCTGCATAATCAGCCAATAGCTGAGCAGACTGATGCTCGCCAAATGCCGTTTCAGCGTATGTCCAAATGCTATCACTGATTCGAATCATTTCTTTTTCATGCTTCGCAATGGTAGCAAGCAGTTGCTTTTTATTTTCAGAAAGTTCCGACTGTTGAGCAAGTAAATGCACTGAGGAACATAGCAAAATGAATGAGAAGAAAACATGCTTTTTCATGTTGTTGATTTTGTATGAAGTTATGCTTGAAATTAGCATAAAAATCAACATCATGGCTGAAGGACATGAACAACGCTATGCCGATTATCATAAAAAAATTACCGTTCATTATTAATATGATAATTTCATATATGATTAACTAATTAAATATTATGGAAACAATTGATATTTCTGGCGCCATTGGGTTAATCGCCATGATGTTGCTGACACTCAATTTTCTCATGGGTATGATGTTGAGTACGGCATATAAAAAATCAGTCTATTGGATTAAACTGCCGGAGCAGATTAAAAAGTTAAGCATCATTGACCTGCATAATTATACAGCCTATATTGCATTGGGACTTGTTGTTGTTCACGCTTTGCTGATTCCACTCGATTCTTCATCAAAATTTTCATTTACTGATCTACTACTTCCTCTCAATGCACCGCATCAACCAAAAATTGAATTGCTCGGATTGATATCGTTCATCGCCTTTGTTTTAGTTATTATCTCAACACAGAAAAAAATAAAAAAATCATTGGGCTTTAGGGCATGGAAAAAATATACACTTGATTTCGTATTGCACCGCGATTTTATTCGTGGTACATGGAATATTGATGGACCCATTATTAAAAGACAGGCCAACGGATTAGATTGATGCAGAAAAATTACTTGCCGAAGGCTGTGCGGCAGTCATTCTTGTTGCAACTATAATACGGTACAGATATCATATAGCTTCAAAAAATAAATTGAATTAAAATGAACACTATGAAAGCCATATCCATATTTTCTCTTCTGTCTATCTTATTTTTCACAGCAATGGGTCAGCATAAAAATCCGAAAGGCACATTATTTATTATTGGAGGAGGGACAGCTGGCGATACATTACAACATAATATATTGAAAGAAGCAAACTGGCAAAAGCATGATGGCATTGTCGTCGTCACATTAGCTAGCTCCATAGCTCAAGAATCATTTGAGTATAACAATGACGCTTTTAAAAAATTTACCGGAGAAGAATCCATTCATTTTGATTCAGCATCGATACATGATGCTAAAAAAATAGAAGCGCTAAAAAAGGCTAAAATCATCTATTTAGGCGGAGGTGCTCAAGATCGATTTATGCACCTAATTGAAAATACCCAAATCGGTAAAATCATTTCAGAAGCGTATACTAAGGGAGCATTAATAGCCGGCACTAGTGCTGGGGCAGCGGTCATGAGCAAAATGATGATTACTGGAAATGGACTTATTGATACAGTGTATGCTGCGACCTTTGAAATCATGAAAAAAGGAAACCTAGAAATTAGCACTGGATTAGGATTGCTTGATTCCGTCATCATAGATCAACATTTTGTTGTTCGTAGCCGTTACAATCGACTACTATCTGCTCAATTTGAATTCCCTTCATTTCAATGCATCGGGATTGATGAATCAACAGCAATCATAATCAAGAATAACGTGGCAAGGGTGACTGGAGAGGGACAAGTATTGTTGCTTAACAATGCAAGACTTAATCATATTACCCATACCAATTCATTCAACGGATCAGCCTCGATTTCCATCTTTACTGCAGGGAATACATTTCCGATTAAAAATTAAGCAGAGCCAAAATAGTTTTTAAATAGCGAATTGATCTGATGACATGTATGAAAGAAGCATTTCTTTTGTAAATTCATCATTCAATCAACATCTATGAGATTAATTATTGCCCTCATCATCTGCACCTGCATTTTTTCAGCATCTGCACAAAAGAAAAAAACTATAACTCCAGTAACAGCACACCCCTCGCCAGACTCCATTTTTACCAACCTAAAATGGCGAAATATTGGCCCGCTTCGTGGAGGCAGAGCAAATGCTATTTCAGGAGTAATAGGCAATGACCAGAAGTTTTATGCGGGCTACACGGGTGGAGGTGTTTGGAGCACGGATGATGGTGGAATCAATTGGAAAAATATTTCTGACGGTTTTTTCACTGTTGGGTCTATCGGTGATATAGCAGTATCTGAATCTGATCCTAATGTAATTTATGTAGGCACAGGTGAACATGCTGTAAGAGGCGTGATGACAAGCTATGGCAATGGCGTATACAAATCAACCGACGCAGGGAAAACCTGGAAAAATATTGGATTAGAAAAAACACGTCATATTTCAGATATCGCCATACACCCAAACAATCCAGATATTTTGTATGTAGCTGGACAAGGAACGGTACACGGTCCGAATACTGATCGCGGTGTTTTCAAATCAACCGATGGCGGAGCAACATGGAAAAAAATATTTTATATCAATGATAGCACGGGTATTTCTTCCCTTTCAATGGATATGAATAATCCAAGGGTGTTATACGCCGCATCATGGGAACATAGAAGATTCCCGTGGACTGTTTCAAGTGGTGGACCAGGCTCGGGAATTTGGAAATCAACTGATGAAGGAGCAACATGGAAAAAGCTTACAGACGGACTTCCAGCGTCGATGGGTAAAATAGGCATTAATGTTTCGCGTGCAAATTCAAATCGAGTATTTGCAATTGTTGAAACAGAAAAAAGCAAGTCTGGATTATACCGATCAGATGATGCCGGAAAAAATTGGGCATTATTATCTAACAATCAAGACATCTGCTCTCGCTCATGGTATTACATGGAAGTTTTCGCTGATCCTAAAAACGAAAACACTGTTTATGTGTTAAACGCCCCATTAATGAAATCCATCGACGGTGGTAAAACATTTTCAAATGTTAGGGTTCAGCATGGTGATACCCACGACCTATGGATCAATCCAACAAAAACAAACATCATCGCCCTTGCAGATGATGGAGGAGCTGAAATCAGCTTTGATCAAACAAGATCATGGTCTACTATAATGAATCAATCCACTGCACAATTCTATAGAGTCAACACCGATAATGTATTCCCGTATAAAGTATATGGTGGACAACAAGATAATACCTCAGTGATCATCGCCAGCAGAAATAATGGAGGAGAAATTACCGAAAGAGATTGGTCAACTGGTGCTGGATGTGAATCTGCTTACTTAGCGTTTGATCCAAATGATCCTACGCTAGTTTATGGGGGATGCTATCAAGGATATATCGATGTGTTGAATAAAAAAACAAACGAAACAAAAGATATTCAAGCATATCCAACACTCAATTTAGCTATTCAGCCAAAAGATATGAAATACCGATTCAACTGGAATGCTCCAATCGTTGTTTCTCCCCATGATCCCAAAACCATTTATCATGCCGGAAATGTATTGTTAAAAACAACCAATGGCGGAATGAGCTGGGATGCCATTAGTCCCGACTTAACTCGCAACGAAAAATCAAAACAAGGTCCCGGTGGTATCCCCTTCACCAATGAAGGTGCCGGTGGCGAAAACTACAATACTATTTATTATGTAGCGGAATCACCTATAGAAAAAGGAGTAATCTGGACTGGAAGTGATTGTGGATTTGTTTTTGTAACTACCGATAATGGTAAAACATGGAATAATATTACCCCTTCAGATCTTCCAGAATCTCAAATCAATAGCATTGAACTTTCTTCATTTGACAAAGGACTAGCCTACATTTCAGCCACACGGTACAAACACAATGATTACAATGTCTACGCTTATAAAACAACAGACTATGGCAAGACATGGACTAAAATAAATAATGGAGTTAAGGAAGATGATTTTATAAAAGTAATAAGAGAAGATAAAAAGAATAAGAATATCCTCTATGCTGGAAGTGAAAGAGGATTTTATCTTTCAAATGATGCTGGGCAAACATGGAAACCATTCCAACGAAATTTACCTATAGTACCTGTAACCGATTTAATGATTCGCGACAATGACCTTGTTGCGTCAACTGCTGGAAGAGCATTTTGGATTTTAGATGATTTGGGTGCGATACAACAATACGCAAATGCAGAAGCAGTAAAACTATTTAGTCCGAAACCAGCATACAAATATGGTGGAGCTGGATTGCCAGATGATGATTCAAAAGCCGGACAAAATGCTCCTGAAGGAGTAATACTTGATTATATTCTACCAGAACTAACAGATTCTGCAGTAATATCAATCAACATAAAATCCGCAGCAGGTGATGTTGTTAGAACGTATTCAAATAAAAAAGATGATAACTACCAACGTTACCCTGGTGGACCATCGCCAAAAACGTTGCTGAATGCTGAAAAAGGACATAACAGATTCTTATGGGACCTTAGAACAGATGATATAAGTCCAGACGTTAAAAACGTTTTCATCTATGGCAGTTATGCTGGGTATGCAGTTCCCCCTGGAAAATACAAAGCAGAACTAAATGTCAATGGCACTATTTCAGAAACGGAGATAACCCTATTGCCAAATCCGAATATAGTTGCTACAGAAAAAGATTGGACAGAACAACAACAAGTATTACGATCTATTATTGCGTCAATAAGTGAAATGCACCAACGTGTAAATGAATTGAGAAAAGTAAAAAAACAACTCAATAACCAAATTGATGTACTAAAGGATAATAAAAGTGCAGAAAAAATTATTGAACAAGCTAAAGAATTGATAAAAGAAATTGATGGATGGGAAGCCAATATTGTTGAAGGCAGAATTCAAAACGGACAAGATGTTATCAACTGGCCTAGTAAGCTGAATGCTGAATTCTTTAATGTAAAGGGCTTAGCCGATGCCACCAATCCTAAAATTACAGAAGGAATTAAATTACGCTTAGCTGATCTTCAAGCGCAATGGGAAAAAGGAAAAGCGGCTGGATCCACTATCAAAAAATCAATAGAAACCTATAACGAACAATATAAAGCATTAAAGCTGGATGCCATTCAGCTTTAGCACAAAGTAGAAGTTAGATGTTAGACATCATTATTCAACAGATCAGTGATGCCTAACATCTAATATCTCTCGTGAGAATTATTTCACGAATACTTCTTCTGCTATACGGTACTCTTTAGTAACCTTGAATTTCTTTTCAAATCGACTCTTTGGGCCCCTAATCACAAATGTAATAGCCCCTATTTCAGATGGTAACCTGAAAATTTTATTGAACTTTTTATCATTATAATTTCCCTCGAAAAGAATTATCCCTTCAGCATCTAGGATTGTAATGTAAAATTTTTCAGCGGCCTCATTTTCATAAATCATTGAAAAGGATAACTCACTGTTTTCAGAACCAATGAAACTCACAGAAGCATTGGTAGGCAACAAATTACCTTTCTTAGCACTTGCATGAAGAGTTACTGATAAGATAAAAAAAGAAAGAAAAAAAACAGTTTTGAAGATTTTCTTTACTGACGCAATAGAATTGCATTTCATATTTGGGGGTTTTGTTTACACGTTTGGCATATGGCAGCATCATTACGTGCAAGCAAATCGTATTGAGATAAAAATAAACTGAATCTCAATTGTACCTATGTATATACCCGATAAATAGAAAAGGTAACCTATACTTTAAATTTTTATTTAAACAGATTCCGTTTAATTAAAAAACCCTACCGAATTAGTAGAATAAAGGAAGTGAATAAAATTATACATGACAAATATTTATTATTTTTGATATATTAAATGATAACAGAACAATAACATCAAATTACAATACTCAATATGAAAAAATCAATTATCAAGTGCCTGCTACTTATACCGATCTTATTTTTAGCCACATCTGCCTTAGCGCAAAAATCACATATCACGGGTAAAATAATCGATGCGAAAGGAGAACCTCTTTCTGGTGCATCAGTAAAAATTAAATCAACAAATAGTGGTACAGTAACAAATAGCACTGGATCATTTGAGCTTGATGCAACAGCATCCGATATCCTAGAAGTAAGTATGATTGGATTTTCTTCTCAACAAATATCAATCAATGGTAAAAAGGAATTAATTATTGTATTGTCCTCAAACCTTACCGAATTGAATGAAATTGTTTTTGTAGGAAGTAGGCGTGGGGGTAGAATAAAAACAGAAACTGCAGTTCCAATCGATGTAATTAATATCAATCAATATGGAACACCTAGTGCAAACTTAAACTTAACCTCTATTTTAAACGCTACAGCTCCCTCTTTCAATTACAACAAACAAAGTGGATCAGATGGTGCTGACCATATTGACTTAGGCACACTTCGTGGTTTAGGCCCAGATCAAACCTTAGTATTAGTTAATGGGAAAAGAAGACACCAAACTGCTTTCGTAGCATTATTTGGAACAAGAGGTCGCGGGAATTCTGGCACCGATCTAAGTTCATTTCCAGAAATCGCTGTTGACCGAATTGAAATTCTTCGGGATGGTGCTTCTGCACAATACGGTTCAGATGCCATGGCAGGGGTTATTAACGTTATTTTGAAAAAGGATGTCAATCATTGGACAGTTAAAACTGGATGGGCTGGATATTATGATAAAAAATTCAACGCGTTGAATAGTTTTGACCCTAGCCAATATTATACAAGTAACCAAATTGATGGTGGCGCTTTTTCACTTGCTGCTAACAATGGATTTGCACTAGGTAAAAAGGGAGGATTTATCAACATTTCGTTAAACTACTTAAGTCAGGCAAAGACATTCAGGCAAACACCAGATACTAACGTCAACACAAACCCCGCTGCGCTTCCACTTAATAATAGCCGTAGGGCATTTGGAGATGGTTCACTAAAATCAGTAAGCGGAATGTACAACCTTGAATTACCCATTGGAACAGGTAAATCAACTTTTTATTCATTCGGTGGAGTAAGCCATAAAGCAACAGATGCATTTGCCTATACGCGAAATGCCAGTTGGGGTACTGAACGATTCCCTATTGATGCTGACGGGAACATACTTTCTGTTCCTGGAATTATAAGAAAATCAAGCGACGGAGAAATGTATTATAACCCTCACATTTTAACCAACATTTCAGACGTTTCAATTGCAGCAGGTATTAAAGGCGATGCAGGCAATGGTTGGTCTTGGGACCTAAGCAATACATTAGGCAGAAATGATTTTCATTTTTATGCCGATAAAACATTCAATGTTTCGATGCCAAATCCTACAAAGCAAACGCACTTCAACGATGGAGGATTTAACTTTACACAAAATACATTAAACCTCGATTTTAGTAAAGCGTATAGTACTATTGCTGAAGGTTTAATGCTTGCCCTTGGAGGAGAATTTAGGCATGAGCAATATAATATATATAGAGGTGAAGAAGCGTCTTATACTGGCTATCCAACCACAACCGGTCAGGCTGTTGGCGCACAAGGATTTACTGGTTTTGGTCCATTAGATGAAATAAAAAGCAATAGGAATAACAAGAGTTTGTATGGAGACGTTGAATTAAATGTAACCAAAAAGTGGTTAGTTGAAGGTGCACTACGATTTGAGAACTACTCTGACTTTGGATCAATTCTAACTGGAAAATTTGCTACACGATATAAGATTTCACCAACCTTCAACTGGCGTGGATCATTAAGTACTGGCTTTAGAGCGCCTTCACTGCAACAAATCAATTTCAGCAATACTATCTCCTCTTTCCTTGGTGGAGATTTGGTTCAGTCAAGACTTGCACGCAATGGTGACGCCATCACAAAAGCAGCTGGTATACCTGATTTGAAAGAAGAAAAATCAGTGAACATCAGTACAGGATTTTCTTGGAAAGCATCAAAAAATTTAACACTTACAGCCGATGGCTATATAGTTAAAGTGAAAGATAGAATTGTGTTGTCTGGATTATTCAGAGCAGATGATGAAAGTTTGGCGAGCAGCTTTACAACACAACTTAAAGACCTAGGTGTTGTTACCGCTCAATTTTTTGATAATGCTGTCAACACAACTAACTATGGACTTGATCTTGTTGTAGATTTTCATAAAAATTGGGGTAATAAAAATCTAAAGATTTTATTGGCCGGAAACATTCAGCATGTTCAAATTGATGCCATTAATATTCCTGAAAAACTAAACGACTCATACTTACATAGAAAAACATTCTTCAGCGACAGAGAAGAAGCTTTCTTAAAAGCATCCGCACCAAAGTCTAAATTCACACTAAGCATTGATCATGCAATGAATAAATTTGGAGTTGGGGCTCGATTCACTTACTTCGGAAATGTCAAGATACTAGGATTTGGCTGGACGGGCTTAGCTAGTCAAGCAGGTACCGGAGGCCCTGGTGATCCTGCTATATCAGGAAGCTTTGCAGGCATCGATCCATATGTAGACATAGATGGTTATTATGATCAAATAAATGTACTTCCAGAAGTATTTAACTATAGAGGGAAAATAACGAGTGATGTTTATACATCCTATAAATTTTCTAAAGTAGTTAGTTTATTTGCTGGCATTGACAATCTATTCAATGTACATCCTGACTATGCAGCAGTTCAAAAGGCTAGATACGAATCATTTTATAATGAAAGTGGTGGCCCTTGGGAAGGTGTTCAAATGGGCTATAATGGTTTACACCTTTACTCAAAACTTATATTTACTTTCTAATCTTATCATATTTAACGTTAAAAAAACCGAAATGTATTTCGGTTTTTTTTATATCATTACACAAATAACCAAACATGAATAAGTATATAGTAGTAGGCCTAGTTGGCATTCTTTCATGTTTACCTTTTTATAATCACGCACAGCCAAAGTTTCTAAACAAGTCAAACCACAAATTTATTGTTATTGCTCATCGAGGAGACCACATAGAAGCTCCTGAAAATACATTGTTAGCCTATCAACATGCTATCGACAATGATGTTGATTTTATTGAAATAGATCTTAGAACAACAGTAGATGGAAAGCAAATCATTATGCACAATTCAGATATTGAGCATATGACATCCATCAAAGGAAAGGTCAAAGAAATGAGGTTCGACTCATTGCGAAAAATTATGGTTAAAGACCCTACTCATTCAGAATGGGGGCTTCATAAGATTCCAGCGTTTAACGAAGTCCTTGAGCTGTGCAGAGGGAAGATAAATATATACCTAGATTTCAAAGATGCAGATGTTGAAAAACCTATCAAGAAATTTTAGCTGCACACATGGAAAAAAATATAATGGTATATATAAACGCACCTTCACAATATACCGAGTGGAGAAAAATAGCGCCTGAAATACCGCTTGTTATCAGCTTACCTAAAAAAGTAAATACTGATAAACAAATGAAAAAAATGATCCTTCGGTATAAGATGGAGATATTAGATGGAGATTTCTCAGAATATACAGCACAAGCGGTATTGACGGCGCAACAAAATCATATCCTTGTATGGCCCGATATCCAATCTACTGATGAAGGGCCAGAACGCTGGGAGAAAGCACTTGCATTAGGATTTGATGGGCTTCAAACTGATCATCCTGCAGCACTCATAAAATATCTAATCAGTAAAGGAATTAGATAAAAAAGTAAATTCATCAACTAAACTATTCATCATGAGTATTGTTTTTCGCAGGCTATCAATCATATTAATTCTTTCTGCATTACTAATCAACCTTGAGGTAATCGCCCAAAATAAAATCGTTGTTTTTCAATCCGATTTTGGATTGAAAGATGGGGCTGTTTCAGCCATGAAAGGAGTGGCAAATAGTGTATCAAATGAATTAAGGCTATTCGATCTTACCCATGAAATACCAGCATATAATATTTGGGAAGCAGCATACAGACTTGAACAAACCGTGCCATATTGGCCAGCTGGAACAGTTTTTGTTTCTGTAGTTGATCCCGGAGTTGGCACCAATCGGAAATCAGTTGTATTGAAAACTAATTCAGGGCACTATATTGTAACGCCAGACAATGGTACATTAACACTTATTGCAGAATCATTGGGAATAGAGTCGATTCGAGAAATCGATGAGGCTGTCAATCGAAGAAATGATTCTCAGAAATCATACACCTTTCATGGCCGTGATGTTTATGCCTACACAGCCGCACGACTCGCATCTGGAAAAATTAGCTTTGAAGAAGTTGGGAAGCAATTACCATCAACAGTAAAATCAATTACCTATCAAAAAGCAATAATCGAGGATAAAATAATTAAAGGAAATATACCCATATTAGATATTCAATACGGCAATATCTGGTCCAATATAGATGGGGGTTTGTTAAATTCCATTGGATTAAAGTATGGCGATTTATTGCACATATCAATTTTCCAAAATAGAAAAAAAATATATGAAGGGAATGCACCCTATGCAGAAACATTTGGTGCTGTTAAAAAAGGAAATGCATTATGCTATTTGAATAGTTTAATGCAACTATCAATTGCATTAAATCAAGATAGCTTTGCTAATAAATACAAAGTATCGAGTGGAAATGAATGGAGCATAGAAGTACATAAATAAACCTACTCGTAAGTAGCTTTAATATCAACCAAAGGGTTGTTCGATGGAAATACTTTGCTTAGAGAAAAAGTGTGGTCCATCGTTACCAATGTATAAACAGTCTTCTAATCGTATACCAAATTCTCCAGGGATAGAGATAGTAGGCTCATTACTAAAACACAAGCCTGGGGCAATTTTTGTCATATTCCCCTTGACAAAATTTGTCCATTCATGTCCTTCCAATCCAATTCCATGACCCGTTCTATGAGGTAACCCAGGTAACTTATATTGCTTGCCAAATCCTGCAGACTCAATAACAGATCGTGCTGCATGATCAACAGATTCACATGTAGCACCAATTTTAATAGCAGCAAAAGCAGCATCCTGAGCGGCCTTTTCGATATTCCATACATCACGTTGGCGTTGAGTAGGTTTACCCAAGACAATGGTTCTGCTGATATCAGAAGCATATCCTTCACAACTCGTTCCTCCATCAATTAATATAACATCCCCCTCATGTATAGTTTGTGGCACAATACTACCATGGGGTAATGCAGAATATTTCCCCACAATAACCATGGCACCGCCACTATAGCCCAGTTTTTCAAAGGCCATCGAAATATTTCCGGCCAGCTCAGACTGAGACATTCCATCTCGAATAGTTTGAAACGCGGCTTGGTAAGCAACAATAGTGACATCACTGGCCTTTTGCATCAAGGCAATCTCAGCATCCGATTTATACATCCTGCATCCAGCTGTAATAGAAGTGGCATCCACGACTTCAAATCCAGTAGCTATTTTTCTAACGCCATCGGCAATGAAAAATCGAACGCGCTCTTCCATACCAATGCGATGGTATTTAACCCCTCTATCTTTTATGATGCCAAGGATTAATGCATAAGGACTTTCATGCTCTTCCCAACAACGCACTTCATCGCCAAAAACAGGATTGATTAACTCACGCGCACGATCTTCCTCAAACTTCGGACATACATAGGCTATTGCACCAGAAGCAGGTATAACTAATCCAAATGTTCGCTCACTTTGTCCCCATCTCATCCCCGTATAATAAAAGGAAGTGGTTGTACCCTCTATAAATATGCCATCAATTTTTTCCTTTGCCATCAACTCCTGAGCCTTGGCAATACGTGCCTTTCGCTCGTTGACAGAAATTGGCATTACCCCATCTGTCATAGGCTTTAATGATTCAATCACAGAAGGCATTCCACTGGATATATTATGCTGCGATCGATTAGTTGCGAAAACATTTGCTGATAAGGAAAAAGCACCTGCCCCCATAGCAGCAACACCTAAAAATTTTCTTCTATTATGTGACATGAGATATGTAATTACGTGTGAATAAAGATATTGATAAAAATGATACTACTAAGTTCAGACAAATTATGTTGAACCAATGAAGTTTCAGTCTAAACTCCTTAATTTCATCTGAATATCTGAAAGCGAAAAAAATAGTAAGCAAAGATTTTAATTATGGTAACAATTTTATGGATTTCATTAATACTCTTAGCAGTATTATTCAGTATATACCTAACAAAAGATTTTATTGCCCATCAACATCAACTTGAAGAAAGTAATTGGATAAAAGTTGGGCTAATAGGATTTGTAGTCAATTTTTTTGATGTACTCGGAATTGGTGCATTTGCCCCACAAACTGCATTACTAAAATTCACAAGGCAAACACGAGACAAATTAATTCCCGGTACGATGAACGTGGCCAACACCATACCCGTTTTGCTTCAAGCCATCATATTTATACGTGTTATAGAGGTTGAACCAATGACACTGACAATAATGCTTATCACTGCTGCACTAGGTGCTATAGCTGGGGCAAGAATAATATCAAGATTTTCCGAAAATAATATTCGACTGATTATGGGATTTGCCCTTCTTATAACAGTTGGATTCATGATTGCCAGGTTGCTTGGCATCATTCATGGTGAAGGCAATGCCATCGGACTTACAGGTGGTAAACTATTTATTGCAGCTAGCGTGAACTTCTTACTAGGGGCACTTATGACAGCAGGCATTGGACTTTATGCACCTTGCATGGCATTAGTATTTATGCTAGGGATGTCGCCGCAAGTAGCATTCCCCATCATGATGGGATCTTGTGCCTTTTTAATGCCTCCAGCTTCATATAAATTTATCCAAACAGGCTCGTATAACAGAAAAGCCGCTATAGGCATGGCTATACCAGGAAGCATTGCTGTATTAATTGCTGCATTTATAGTAAAATCCTTGCCATTAGATACACTGAGGATCGTTGTGATATTGGTTGTTGTCTACACCTCGTTCATTATGCTTCGGGATGGATTCAAAAAATAAATACTGAATAGTGCTTAAAACGAGCCTTAACGTGAGCAATTAAAATATATACACGTTACCACAATCTTTCTATTTAATTTGCAGACATTCAACCATGTGAATGTATTCCATGAATTTATTAGAAGTAAATCAGATCAATAAATCGAAGGGGGCTACGCTCAAGCCCACCTCATTTACTGTGCCAAAATTTTCAAAGATTTCCGTAATAGGGGAAACAGGATCAGGTAAAAGCACATTACTTAAACTGATAGCTGGATTACTTGAACCTGATGCTGGTTTAATTGTGTTCGAAGGAAAAAGAGTTTTAGGCCCAAACGAAAAGTTAATCCCAGGTCATGATGGCATTGCATACCTGTCGCAACATTTTGAACTCCATAATAACTATTATGTTCACGAGCTTTTAGAATATGCTACTAAAATTTCAGAGAAAGAAGCAGAAGAAATATTTCAAGTATGCCAGATTAGTCAATTACTTAAACGAAAAACAGATCAACTATCCGGCGGAGAAAGACAACGAATTGGTTTGGCAAAATTATTAGTTGGTTCTCCTAAATTATTATTATTAGATGAGCCCTTCTCTAATCTTGATATGCTGCATAAAAAAACGATTCGAAAAGTCATACAAGACCTTTCAGATAAATTGAAAATAACCTGCATGCTTGTCTCGCACGACCCGCTCGATATCCTTTCTTGGTCCGACGAAATTCTTGTCTTGCATGAAGGAAAAATAATTCAACAAGGCAGTCCAAAAGAAATTTACTTCAACCCAATTAATGAATATGTAGCTGGACTTCTAGGAGAATACAACCTAATAGACTCTAATTCAATAAAGCTTAGAGGTGCATTTACTGATCATTCAATTGAATCACCTTTATTCATCAGACCAGAATCAATTGAAATAAATACAGATAACAACAGTGGAATTGAAGGGTTAATTAAAAAAATTACATTTTTTGGAAGCCATTATAAAATTGAAGTTGAAACGGAAGAACAGTTAATAATTCTACATACTAACATAACAAGACTTCGCATTGGATCACAGATATACATTAAACCTAATCAGCTTTCTTAAGCACTAACATTAAACTGAATTACTCCTATACAGGTATAGTAAAAAGTACTAAATAATAATTTTTACACTCTATATTCATTTAGTTAATAATAACTTTGTAAGGCTTTAGAGCAATCATTTTGGTAAAATAATATTATGGCAACGGTTCGTAGCACAACTCAAAAAGGATTTCTACTCCTGACCTCCGGGATAGTATTAACTATCCTACTCCTTGCATCATGCAAAACAAAAGAAGAGAAAATATTCCCAAAAAAAGAAGACATAACCTTATCAGTTTACGCATCTGGATTAGTAAAAAGCAAAACACAATACCAGGTATTCAGCAGTGTAAATGGCATACTAAAAGAAATATTAGTTGAGGAAGGTGGGCTAGTTAAAAAAGGGCAAATCATTGCCCGCATATCAAATCTATCTCAAAAAATAAATGTTGAAAATGCTCGAGCGCAAGAAGAATATAATTCAATATATTCTAACAAAGAGAAAATTGACCAAGGAAAGAAAGAAGTTGAACTTGCTAAGATCAAACTTGATAATGAAAAATCATTACTAAAAAGACAGAAGGAATTATGGGCTGATGGAATCGGGAGCAAAAATGATCTAGACAATAGAATACTGTCTCTTGAAAATGCACAAACAAATTTTAACGCAAGTCAGTTGCATTTAAACGATTTAGAAAAACAGCTTACGTTTCTAGCTAATCAAAGTAAACGTAATACACAGATCTCTAGCGCGACTATGAATGACTACACCATTAAAAGTGAAGTGGTTGGCCGTTTATATAGTTTCACAAAAAATATTGGGGAAATGGTCAACACAGTTAATCCTATTGCTACTATTGGCGATTCTAATGGCTTTATTGTTGAGTTAGAAATAGATGAATTTGATATTTCAAAAATAGCCCTAGGACAAAAAGTGATTATGAGTATGGATAGTCACAAGGGCGAAGTATATGAAGCTGAAGTGAGTAAAATAGAACCTCTAATGAAAGAAAAATCGAGGTCATTCACTATTGAAGCAAACTTCATAAAACAACCACCCCAGCTTTATCCCAACTTAAGTGTTGAAGGGAATATCATCATCCAAATAAAGAAAAATACAATAACCATACCAAGAAACTATCTGATTGATAATAGCTTCGTCTTGATTGGAAAAAACAAGGTAAAAGTAGTTACGGGTATAATGGACTATGATAAAGTGGAAATACTCAAAGGCATTTCCATATCAGATGAAATTTATAAACCCGTTAAATGAAGTACAAGCTTCTTGTAAGCATTGCAAAATCACTCCTTCTTGCTAGGTGGAAACAAACATTGGTAGCTGCCGTAGGAGTAACCTTTAGTATTACCATGTTCATAACATTGCTCGGATTTATGTCAGGGTTAAATGATTTACTTGATGGACTAATATTAAATAGAACACCGCACATTAGACTATTTAACGACATCAAACCAAATCTTAACCAGCCAATCAATATTCATCCAGACTTTACTCATTCTCATAACTTTATCAGCTCAATAAAATCAGAATCCAATAGACAAGCTATTTATAACAGTATCGCTATTTCTACGAGAATAAAAAATGATAAACGAGTAATTGGATTCTCTCCTAAAATTACTGCACAGATATTTTTTAATGAAGGCTCTGTAGATGTCACTGGCGCAATCAATGGGATTGACTATAATGAAGAAAGCAGACTCTTTCACTTCAATGAATACATTACTTCAGGTAATGCTGAAGATCTAGATAAGATAGCTAATAGTATTGTACTTGGCAAAGGTCTCGCAAAAATACTATTAGCTGATATTGGAGACATAGTCTATATCTCAACATCAAATGGAGAACGTTTTCAGTTAAAAGTAGTGGGGATTTTTCAATCAGGATTAGGAGATATTGATAAGACACAAAGCTTTGCATCCGTAGGTACAGTTCAAAAAATATTATCTAAATCCAATAGCTATATTACTGAAATACAGATAAAGCTTAATGACATCGGAATGGCTCCAGCAATGGCTAAAGAATACGAAGCATTATTTGAAACAGATGCAGAAGATATTCAAACAGCAAACTCACAATTTGAAACAGGAAGTTCAGTGAGAACCATTATTTCGTATGCAGTTGGTATAACACTATTGATCGTAGCGGGGTTTGGTATATATAATATTCTAAATATGATGATATTCGAAAAGATGGATTCCATTGCAATCTTGAAAGCAACAGGATTCTCAGGAAAAGATGTACAAACAATATTTTTAATGATCGCATTGAGCATTGGCCTATTTGGAGGATTGCTAGGCTTGGTTTTCGGATTTGGATTATCCTCAGCAATAGATCAGATTCCCTTCAATACCCCATCACTGCCTACAGTAAAAACATACCCGATCAATTATGCTCCAATATTTTATACGATAGGCATCATTTTTTCACTCATCACTACATTTTTAGCTGGATGGTTTCCCTCACGAAAAGCCAGCAAAGTTGATCCTGTAGTAATCATAAGAGGAAAATAAAATGAACAGTACCATACTTGAAGCAAAATCAATTAGTAAATCATTTAATGACCCCATTAAAGTTGATGTATTAACCGATGTCAATTTTACCATTCAAAAAGGAGAGTTTGTATCGCTTACCGGTAAATCAGGTTGCGGAAAATCAACCCTGCTCTATATTTTATCAACGATGGACACTAGCTATGATGGTAGTCTATTCATCGATCAAATAATAATGCCCAAGGAAAATGAACAATTTTTAGCAGAAATACGAAATAAAAAAATTGGATTCGTATTTCAATTCCACTACCTGTTGAATGAATTTAATGTCCTTGAAAATGTTATGCTCCCTGGACTTAAGCTAAATAAATACAGCAGGGAGGAAGTAGAGCATAGGGCAATGGAAAAATTAAAAATTCTAGATATTGATAAACTAGCGCTCAAAAAGTCATTTCGTATTTCAGGCGGCGAGAAACAACGTGTAGCCATTGCTAGAGCATTAATCAATGACCCTATGATTATAATGGGTGATGAGCCCACCGGAAACCTAGATAAAAAAAATGGCGACCTCGTGCTGGATATCTTTAAAGAATTGTCGGGATCGTTCAATCAAACCCTGTTAATCGTTACCCACGATCCGAGTTTTGCTGAAAAAACGGATCGAATCATCAGAATGGAAGACGGACGAATTATTTCATAATCAAGTAGACGAACCCCTCTACTTTTCTCTCCCTAACTATAATTAATATTCCACTTTTTATTCAAAGAGACCTTATCTTTAGATACTATAAAATCAAGAAATAAATGGCTTGATTTTTTTCTAAACATTGTATTCATTAAGGCATGAACTATAAGATTGGAATGAACTTGTTGCTATGGGGAACTGACATTGACGAATCACTTTTTCCGGTGCTGGATGAGATTAAATCTGCAGGCTACGATGGAGTAGAAATCCCAATCTTTAATACCAATCCGGATAGTTGGAAATCATGGAAAACAAAGCTAGATGAACTTGGATTGGAAAGAATCGCTGTCACCATCAATGGACCTGAACATAATCAAATCAGTTCAGATCCCTTAATTAGAAAATCTACATTAGAACGAAATAAAAAAGCACTAGACTGCGCCAAGGTATTAGGGTCAACACTCATGACTGGCCCATTTCACTCAGCCCTCGGCACATTCACAAGAACACAAGTTACGACAGAAGAAAAAAAATGGGCAGTAGAAAATTTACGAGAATTGGCTGAATACGCACAATCTCTTGATATTATATTAGGACTTGAATACTTAAATAGATTTGAAAGCTACCTCGTTTCTTGTCTAGACGAATTGATTGATTTAGTAAATGAAATCAATCATCCAGCATGCAAAATTATGTTCGACACCTTCCATGCGAACATAGAAGAAAAAAGTTTATCAAACGCTATAGAAAAGTTAGGCGATAAACTCGTTCATATACAATTATCTGAAAACGATAGAGCCACACTAGGACAAGGTCATATTGATTTCCCTTCTATACTCAACGCATTAGATAAAATAAACTACACTGGTATGGTCAGCGTAGAAGCATTCAGCCCTAAACTAAGTGCGGCAAATATTTGGCGCAAAATGTTCGACTCTGAATTGCAACTAGTTCAAGACAGTATTAACTATTTAAAAAGCATACAACATGAAAATTAACATCGCCATTGTTGGCCTTGGATTTGGTTCTGAATTTATTCCTATCTACCAAAGACATCCACATACTAATATGTATGCCATTTGTCAACGCAACGAAGAAAAATTAAACGCAATTGGAGATGCATTTGGTATTGAGAAAAGATACTCAGACTATGATGAGTTACTAAAAGATCCGAATATAGATGCTGTTCACATCAACTCCCCAATCCCCAATCATGCTGAGCAATCATTAAAAGCGTTATACGCCGGAAAGCATGTAGCCTGCACTGTGCCCATGGCTACTAGCATTGAAGATTGTATGAAAATTGTTAAAGCATGTAAAGAAACTGGAAAGAAATACATGATGATGGAAACTGTAGTCTATGCTAGAGAGTTTCTATTTGTAAAAGAACTTCACGAAAAAGGTGAACTAGGTAAAGTGCAATTCTTAAAAGCATCTCATCAGCAAGATATGGATGGATGGCCTGACTACTGGCCAGGGCTACCTCCAATGCATTATGCAACGCATTGCGTTGGACCAGTTGCAGGGCTACTAAAACTTGAAGCTGAATATGTTTCGTGTTTTGGATCAGGAACCATTCGAGAAGAATTAGCAAAAATTCATAACTCGCCTTTCGCAGTTGAATCTGCGCACATCAAATTCAAAAACAGCGACCTCAGTGCCTATGTATACCGCTCTCTTTTTGATGTTGCCCGTCAATATCGAGAAAGCTTTGAAGTATATGGTTCAAAAAAATCATTCGAATGGGCATTAATCGAGGATGAAGAACATGTACTCCACACAGCCAAACTACCTGAACATGAAATCCCGAAAAAAGTAAAAGTGCCAGACTACGCTCACCTTCTGCCAGAAGAAATCAGAGACTTCACAACAAAAGGAGTGTATGATGTAGCAGAAAATACACACCTAAGCTTTACACAAGGAGCAGGACATGGAGGCTCTCATCCTCATCTAGCACATGAATTTGTCATGGCAATAATAGAAGACAGAGACCCATTTCCAAATGCAGCACAATCTGCTAACTGGACTTCTGTTGGCATCTTAGCACATGAATCAGCTATGCAAGGTGGAAAAATTATGAACTTACCTAATTACTTCACGATCTAGAAAATACACTACATGAAAAAATTATTACTTGCCGTTCTCTTAATTACCACAGTTAATGTATTTGCACAAGAAGGAAGAAGATTAGAAATATTATTTCTAGGTGATGATGGTCATCATGTACCCATAGAAAGACTTCCAACACTTATGGCCGCACTTGGCCCAAAAGGAATAAACTTCACGTATTCAAATGATTTAGATGATTTGAATCCAACTACTTTAAATAAATACGATGCACTAATGATTTTTGCGAATTGGGATTCACTGCCTCCTGCAGCAGAAAAATCATTGTTAGATTTTGTTGCATCAGGCAAAGGGTTCCTACCTATTCATTGTGCCTCTTATTGCTTCCGAAATTCATCTGAATACATAAAACTAGTAGGTGGGCAATTTTGGCGACATAGAATGGATTCGATAAAAACGGAAACCGTTCAGCCAACTCATCCAATTATGCAAAACCTAAAATCGTTTACCGGATACGATGAAACATACCTCCATAGCCAACTTCAACCTGATAATAATGTATTGGCAGTAAGAGAAATCAAAGCAGATCAACGTAATGACAAACCTGGTGAAAAAACAGAACCCTATACATGGACAAGAACCTATGGCAAAGGAAAAATATTCTACACGGCCTATGGTCATGACGAAAGGACCTGGAGTCAAGAAGGTTTTCAACAACTCCTTTATAATGCAATTCTTTGGACAGTGAATGATGAGGCACTAGCATCCTTTAATGCAAGAAACCCAAAGGCATTTGAATATAGAGTTGCAAAACTTCCAAATTACGAGCAAAGGCCTGGTGTGCAATATCAACAATTACCACTATCCCCTAATGAATCCATCAAACACATCCAAATACCAGTTGATTTTAAATTAGAAATGTTCGCTTCAGAACCGAATGTAATGCACCCTATTGCATTAAGTTGGGATGAACAAGGACGTCTTTATGTATTGATTACAAAAGATTATCCTAATGAACGAAAAGAAAGTGGTGGAAGCGATTATGTCTTACGATGTGAAGACACAGACAATGATGGCAAAGCAGATAAGTTCACAAAATTTGCAGATGGATTGAGTATACCAACGGGTATGGTATTTGCCAATGGAGGTCTTATTGTATCTCAAGCACCACATATGCTATTTTTAAAAGATACTGACGGAGATGGCAAAGCAGACCTTCGAAAAATTTTATTTAGTGGCTTTGGAACAGAAGATACGCATGCAGGTCCTTCCAACCTACACTATGGATTTGACAACTGGATATGGGGATGTGTTGGCTACTCTGGCTTTGAAGGAAAATTTGGGAATGCAGATTCACTACGTTTTTGGCAAGCATTTTATAGATTTAAACCAGATGGAAGTGACCTGCAGTGGATGACAAGTACATCAAACAATACTTGGGGATTTTCGTTCAACGAAACCAATGATGTATTTGGCTCAACAGCAAACAACTCACATGGTTGGTATATGGCCATCCCACATACTTATTTCAATTCAGCAAAATATGTTGAAAATGGAAGTAGAAGCACTGATACTCATCGTGACATGAAGCCCATTACAGAAAAAGTAAGGCAGGTTGATGCATTTGGAGGTTTTACCGCTGCGGCAGGACAAAACTTTTATACAGCGAGAGCCTTCCCTAAAAAATATTGGAACAAAATTGCATTTGTATCTGAACCTACCGGACATATCCTTCATCAAAATAGCATGGTGAAAAATGGAACAGATTTCTCTGATGAAGAAAGCTTCAATCTTATGGCCGGTGCTGACGAATGGTTCTCGCCTGTATTTGCTGAAGTAGGTCCAGATGGTGCTGTTTGGGTAGCCGACTGGTATAGCTACATCATTCAACATAACCCAGTTCCTGAAGGCTATGACAATGGTTTTGGTAATGCTTACCAAACTGATCTACGCGATTTCACCCATGGAAGAATTTATAGGGTATCCTACAAAAATGCCCCTAAATACGCTCCATTAATGCTTTCAGAAAACAATGTAGATGGACTTTTAGCAGCATTGAAAAATGACAACATGTTTTGGCGCATGCACGCTCAGCGCATGCTGGTAGAACGGGGCAAACAAGATGTTGTAGGCAAATTGATAGATATGGTGAAAGACTATTCTGTTGATGAAATTGGAATCAATGCACCTGCAATTCATGCACTATGGACATTGAAGGGCTTAAATGCTTTGGATGCTGCAACACTAGATATTGCACTTAAACACCCATGTGCTGATGTTAGAAAAAATGCAATAAAAACAATGGAATTTAATTCCTCATCAGTAGATAAAATCATGGGGCTGAATCTGTTAAATGATAAAGACCCATTGGTTGTAATGAATTCAGTTCTACTGCTTTCTAAATCACCACTAGATGAAGCTGCTGAAAAAATAGTGATGGAGAAATTAAACAATACAAAAGATGCAGATGACAGATGGCTTCCTGATGCATTTGCTTGTTTACTAACTGCAAATGGGGGAAAGTTGATGAAGAAACAACTCGATATACAAATCCAAAAAGCATCTTCAAAACCAATGTCACATGAAGCAATGTCTCATGATCATATGAATATGGCAAAAAAAATAGAAACAGCTAAATTGGAAAAAAAATCTGAAGGGATTGATCTCGTAGTGAGCAATATCAAAATTGTTCCTTCAAATCCTGCCGTTAGAGAAAGAATTTATGTAACGGTAGAAGTGAAAAACCAAGGCTCTAAAGACCTTAAAAAAGATGTCTTCATCCCATTAAATATTCGATTCGAAGGGATGGGAAGTAAAATCGATTTATATAGCAGAAACTTCAAAGATGGAGTAAAGGCTGGCGAAACAATTTCAATCACCCAAACACTAAACGGTCCTTGGGTTGGAAACATTAGTTTTTCAACCGATATCGTAGGAGATTACAATCTATACATAGATATTGATAAAACAAATGAAATAACAGAAGGCAATAAAAATAACAACTTTGCCAGCAAACAAATAAGCTTCTTATTGCCGCCAGACATGCAATCATTCTCTATGGAAAGAGCAATCAGAAGCTATGCATCTGTTGCTCCTATCGATTCATTGGTTGCCTTGATCAGAAAATCACAATCATTAGATATTGAAGGAAAAAATACCGTTATCAAAGCAATTTCTAATGGATGGAATTATGAAGTAAAAAATAGTAAGTTGAAGGCGTCAGATAAAACATTCTTAGCAAGCTTAAATAATAACCAAAATGAACGGCTTACAAAAATTCTAACAGCCTGGAATGTGATAGCACCTGCAACCCCAGCACTAGACTTAAAAAAGATAGTCATCAAGACAATCAAAGAAGCTATGAAATTTGACAAGAAAGAATTTACGGTAAAGGCTGGACAAACAGTTGAAATCACCTTTGAAAATCCTGATGCTATGCAACACAACTTCGTAATCGTAAAACCAAAGATGCTATCTAAAGTTGGACAGGCAGGTGATAAAATGATTAAAGACCCAAAAGGATCTGAGAAAAACTTTGTCCCGACAATGCCAGAAGTATTGTTCTCTAGTACGCTTGTTAATCCCGGTCAATCATTTAAGCTAACATTCAAAGCGCCTTCTATAGTTGGAGACTACCCCTACCTATGTAGTTTCCCAGGACATTGGACTCTTATGAATGGCATTATGAAAGTGACCAAATAAGGTATCTTATAAGCAAACAACCTATAATTCAACTCCTTGCTTTCTGCAAGGGGTTTTTTTATTCAAAATCTTTCCTACCCTCTATCATTCTATTTTCCTTAACATGGATATTTCTAACTTTGAATTCTTAGAACAACAATAACATGAAACATTTTATACTCATTCTCTCCTCGCTTCTCGTATTTAACCTATCACAGGCACAAAACATAAAAGGGTTACTTAATAAAGCAAAAAATGCAGTAGCAGGCAAAGGGAGTGGATTAGGGAATGATGATATTATTAGTGGACTCAAAGAAGCCCTGTCTATTGGCGCTGAAAAAGGAACTGCAGTCTTATCGAAAGAAGATGGGTTTTTTAAAAATGAGGCATTAAAAATATTGATGCCCGCTGAAGCTCAAAAAGTTGAAAAAACATTACGCGGCTTTGGATTAGGGAAGCAGGTAGATGATGCCATTCTCACCATGAATAGGGGGGCAGAAGATGCGGTTAAACAGGCAACACCCATTTTTATTAGCGCCATTAAAGACATGTCTGTTCAAGATGCCCTAGGTCTGCTCAACGGACAAGACACTGCAGCTACAGGTTACTTAAGAAATAAAACCACAACGCAATTAACCACAGCGTTCAAACCAATTATAGAAGCATCCCTCGAAAAAGTAGGGGCAACAAAATATTGGACAACGGTAATGAATTCATACAATAAATTCAGTCCACAGAAAATAAACCCAGACCTAACAGGATATGTTACGGAAAGGGCATTGCAAGGAATATTCCTACAAATTGCAATTGAAGAAAAAAACATCCGGCATGATCCTGTTGCTAGGGTGACAGATATTTTAAAGAAAGTATTTACTAATTAGTCCGATTTTTTACAGAGTTAAAAGGTGAATAGATTTACGGAATGATGTAAATTGATGATATTATTCACCTAATTAAAGCCTCATGAATCGTCGGCATTTTATTAAACAAATTTCTGTTGCAGTCCTTCTAGTAAATGGAAAATCAGTTTTTGCACATGACTTAAGTGAATTTGCAAACAAAAAATTAGCCCTGCGATTTGTTATTGCTTCTGATGGACATTTCGGCCAGCCAGGTACATTATACAAGGAATTTTACGATACAGCAGTTAGCCATATTAACCAAATGCACAAAGTAAAATCATTTGATTTTGGCGTTATGAATGGAGACATCATCCACGACAATATTGAGTTCTTAGGAGATGCCAAAAAATCACTCGATAATTTTGAGTTCCCTTATTATGTAACAAAGGGAAATCATGATATTGCAAGTCCTGAACTTTGGGAAAAAACCTGGGGATTGCCACTGAACTATGATATTGTTCTTAAAAATAATGTACTCTTATTTGGCAATACATCAAATGAAAAAGGAGAATACCTTAGTCCAGATATTACATGGCTATCTCAAAAATTAAAACAATATGAAAAATCAGAAAATATATTTCTATTCTTTCATATTCCTCCTATCAATTGGACACCGAATGCAGTAAATTCAATGGAGTTTCAACACTTAGTTAAACAATATAAAAACATCAAAGCTGTATTCCATGGTCATGAGCATGATCAAGACAATGTAAAGTGGCAAGACAATATCCCTTATCTTTTCGATAGTCATATTGGAGGAAGTTGGGGTACAGACTATAAAGGATACCGTATTGTAGAACTTTATAAAGATGGATCAATGCTTACTTATATCATGAATCCAACTGAAAAGATAAATGAGCTATCAATGTAACTTGGAACAAAAAATGTAATAGTTGAATTCTAGACATTACTTTGTCATATAAACATAGCTGATATTATTAAATGAATTCGGCTTACCCACAACAGGATCAGAAATTGAACCAACCATTTCACCAACCGCATTTATATCAAACTTTATTTTACGCCAACTATATTGACCTTTTTGGTAATCAAATGTAGTACCATCATCGTCATACAACATATATGTACTAGGCTTCTTCCCATAGTAACGAATTTCTAAGTTTACCTGTTGACCAGGTTTAGGTGAATGAAGTATGGCTGGCATCATTGGAATTATTCCTCCATCTTTTACAAAGACAGGCATCTTAGATAACCCCGGTTGGACTGTAATAACTTCACCATTGCCAACATATTCTCCTGTATAAAAATCATACCAGTTGCCTTTTGGAAGTACAACAGAACGTTGAATCTCGCCAGTAAACATGGGCGCAACAACCAAGTTCTCTCCAGCCATATATTGATCCTTCATATCGCTATGAGTTGCCTCTGCATAGTTCAATGCATTGGTTTCTTTAGTATCTAAGGATTGCATAAACCCATTTTCTAAATTCATCGCCCTAAAAGGAGGAGTTCCTTCAAAATGATATTTTGCAAATTCTGAATACCAATAAGGCATCATTTTCATTCGCAACAAAGCATACTCCTTTACATATTCCTCCACATCTCCAAATGTCCATGGCTTAGTCCCATCAGACCATGCATTGATCATAGCCAATGGAGAAAATACATTGGATTGAAATCTTCTTAACCATTCTTCCGATGATTCAGATGACCGAACTTCTGGTGTCCACAATACACCTGAAAAACTACTATTGATTAACGCTGTGACGAAGTTCTTATGATCATAGTAATCATTATAAATTACATAAGGAAAAGAAACACCACCAGCATTAGATGCACGAATTAATCCATAGGTCCTTTTATTCATTTTTTGAAACATATCAAACGAATAACGCTGCGACAGAAGTCCATAGGTTTGCCTCATCTGCTCAGCACTAATGCCCGATGGGAAAGTGGCTACATCCGGCCAAAGCCAATTATCATATCCGTCAATTTCGTCAATCTTATAGCCACTTATACCAATGTCTAATTGATTTTTTTTCAAATGATTAAAGAAAATATCACGCGCTTTGGGAATAGTAAAGTCAACTATGTTTCCAAGCCATACCGTATGTGAACTGGTATATGGTTTTATCTCCTTATAAAAAGGTGCACTAGGTGACACATAAGGATTTATCCATAAATTTAATCGCACCCCTTTATCTAGCAAACGATGTGCAAATGAAGCGGGATCAGGAAACCGAGAACGATCCCAAGAAAATGAACCTGGATAGGATTTACTTTGCCAGCCCGGTTCTAAACCAAGGATGTCTAAAGGATATCCTTTTTCTTCAAAAAGCTTAACCTCATTTTCTGCATCGTCAGAAGTATATAATGTTTTAATCCGTTGTGTAAACCCTAATCCCCATCTTGGCGGCAGACATCCACCTCCGTTGAATAAATTAAATCGTTGAACAGCCTCCAACGGTTGTGAACCGCCAAAGACATACAACTCTACGCCTGCAGCAGGCACTAACATTTCAACGGCATCTGAGTAAGGAGCAGCTGACCAATTGGGGTCTAGATTACGATCCCTGGGTTCGGGAAACTCAGGACTATCTTTTCTCACTGCTGTTCCAGCCCAAACTTTTATATAACGAGCGGAATTGATGAACACCCCATATCCCTTTGAAGAAACATAGAATGGTGTTGGTGAATGTGTTCGGCCGTTATCCACCCCTCCATAATGATCTACATGAAGCTCCATTATATTTCCTCTCTGCAATACTTTTTGAAAATTTAGACCGAAACCAAAAAGCTGCTCACCAACTTCAAGTGGAAACCGCAAATATGTTTTGCCATCTACCACTTTCATTTCAATATCAGTTTTTTTCAATGGGAAAGAGGACTTCCCCAATCTACCAAGCGCCTCCTTGTTTGGCGCAACATTAGCTACACTGAGTAAATTAAATGATTCAGGTTTTCCTATTGAAGCCTTCCAAACGCCTGGGTAAGCTTCAACCCATTTTACTGGTTGAGCCTGCGATAAAACAAATAGTATTGAAAAGATGAAAGATAAAATATGTCTTTTGTATAGTTGCATACCCTCTATTTATAGATGAATGAAAATTTCTGTCGTGCTTTACTCAAGTAAGTTAATAAATTCATGGCAATGGAATTAGTATAATATGAACTTGGGATATGCTAAATGTAATTAATCCAACTTTCATACTTAAATTTGATACATACACTTAGGTATTGAAACAAGTAAAATTAATTCTATGAAATATATCTTTTGTCTCCTCTTTTCAACAATGCTACTCTCCTATTCAAAATCTCAAGATTCTGTAACGATAGCGCCATCATCAACTACAACATTCAAGCTCTACAGCCCATATGAAAATGCAGACTCAGCATTAAAAGTTGTATTGGCAAAAGCAAAAAAAGAAGGCAAAAATGTTTTTGTACAAATTGGAGGCAACTGGTGTAGCTGGTGTAAATTATTCAATGAATTTGTAACAAAAGACGCACAACTAGACTCAGCAATAAATACTAACTATATTGTATACCACTTGAATTATAGTCAAGAGAATCTCAATAAAAAAATATTAGCTGAATTTAAATTCCCACAACGCTTTGGATTTCCCGTTTTTATCATCTTAAATAAAAATGGAGAACAACTGCATACACAAAACAGCGCTTACTTAGAACAAGGAAAATCGTACAATAAAGATAAAATTATTGAATTTCTAGACCAATGGAGTCCACACGCTTTCGATCCTGCACAGTATAAAAATTATTAGAAATAAGAAGCGTAGGAGTAAGTCTATCGTCAGTTCTATTATTACTACCTAGAAAGTGTTGGCGCAATAATACCCTGCCATATTGTGTATCCTTTCGCATTCATATGCAACTGGTCTTCTAGAAAAATATCTGATTTTACCATGCCGTCTAGATTAAGCATTGGGTTGTGCACGTCTAGAAAAAGAATATTTTTTTGAGTCTCAATAAATTGCTTTATCAGCCCATTCGCTTCAACAATCTTACTCTCATAATTCCATCGAGCAAGACTAGGCTTCATTGATACATATACTATGGGCGTATTTTTCTTTAATTGTTTTCTAATGATCGTATATACTATTTTAAATCGATTGAGTATGGTATCAGCAGAAATAGAGGGATCTGCCGCTATATCATTCTCACCACAATAGATATAAATCTGTTTTGGAGCATACTTAATTATTGTTTCTTGGGCATAGCGAATTACATCAGGCAATGATGAACCCCCAAATCCCCTATTAATAATTGGGTAAGTTGGAAAATAATCTTGTACATCTTTCCAATTCGTGAATGATGAGCTGCCAACAAAAAGTATACTTCCCTTCTTCGGCATTGAGATGCTATCCATTCGTTGAAATTCAAGAATAGCATCCTTAAAGGGTTGTGAAAATGTGAAATGGGAACACAATGATAAAAATAAAAAAAGCAGATACTTCCTTCCCAACGTATTCATTTCAAAAATGGTTTATTTCAATTACTTATATCGGCAATCCTCAGGCTTAGAATGTACATAGTACGACTTATAATTAATGGCCTTAGGGTCCATACAGCCTTCAAGATTTAGTATTTCAATTCTTTTAAATTCAACTGGATGACTCTCGCTTTGCAAGGATATTGTTCCACTTTTTAGCAAATCACCCTCTTTACCAAAAATAATTTCTTGCCCACTTACTGCTCCGCCACCAACCTGTGGCTTTTGATAAGACAGGACTTCCTTGCCATTGGTATAATGCACTACCATTGAATCACCTAAAACAAGGACTTCAGCCTTCACCCATTGGTCACCATGATACGTTTCAGATTTCGAATTAATGCAATGTGGGGTAAATAACTTGCCATCCATTTCTACTTTTGTTCCAGGTGTACATAGATTACATGTAGAACGATTATCCTTCCCATTTCCACCCAACAATTGCACTTCAATTGAAACTGGAAAATCTTGGTCCTTGCCAATGCTTTCAGGAGATTGCCCATGTACCATAATTCCGCTATTGCGGTAGGCCCAACCAGGGCCGTTCTTAACCTGATCACCAACAAAACGATACTGAAGTCGAATGCGATAATAACCATATTGCTTTTTATAGAATAGATGTCCGAAACGCTCATCAAATGTATCATAGGCATCGTAGCGCACAACAATTTTACCATTTTCAACACGAAATGTATTACCGAAATTATCGCCCACATCATGGTTTCTAATCTTTACTGTCCATTCACTAAGATCTTTACCGTTAAACATCGACTCCCAATTCTCTTTAGATGTATGCTGAGCGAATAAAGAAGAGCCAAGAACTGAAAAACAAAAAGCTATGAAAAATGTAGACTTAAACATATCATTGGTTTAATTATATAGTATCTACTGAAAATATGAATTTTTAAATAAACTACGCACGATAGTAGTCAGGTCTCCAAAGAGAAATTGCAGCTTTAATTTGTTTATTGGAAAGTTTTTCATCCAATGCTCGTTGTGCTAATGCCACAAATTCATCATCAGAAGCAAATCGCAATGCAATAATTTGATGTATGCTTAATTCAGATGGGAAAGGCTTACCAGTTAAAATATAATACCTGAAATTTTCTTCCGCACGAATAGCTCTATCCTGTGCACGCAAAGCAAAACTTCTCACAAAGGATGCAAGTAACATAATTACAATAAGTGAAATGAGTATCAATCCAGCAGACAAACAATTTTCTTCAGAAGAGGTAAAAAAATTGATGGCAGCAGCACCAATCAATAACAATAGTGCGGGTAATACAACATAATGAAAACCCGGTACCATTTTATGATGGTTTTTGAAATTTTGTTCTTGCATGATAATGTTTATTTCATCAAATGTAATGATATGTTGGATACTAGATCCAATGAAAATGCATTTACATTGATTTTAGAATTATCAATGAACGAATTATTTACTCAGCACAGAGTTCTATAAACAGGGTTTTAGTTGGAATTGGACTGTACGCTTTACATTGTACGCACAATTCATCTAAAGGGCTTTGAGGAATAGTAAAATAAAATTCATCACCTTCATTTAAGGTTGGCGGGAAAGTACAAATGCTTGCTAATCCAAATACGTTTTTGTAGACATCATGTGTTAATGGATTCTCCCAACTACTCTCTATAAGCGATGGGTCAATAGCACCCGAAACTACTTCAATAACATAATTCATGCAAATTCCCTTCAAGACCAATTTCCCTTTGATGCATTCAGCTGGATTTATTTTACTGCCATCACTTTCATTAGGATTTTTACTGCCATTATTTTCTTTTGTGCATGAAAGAAAAACAAACAATGAAAGCACTATTAAAATATTCTTGTACATGATAAAAAAAATTTATAATACGTTGAATTCCGTAATCTCATAGCCTATTTCTTCATCTGCTATCTGTTCACTGAAATCAAAAAATATTTTTTGAGGATAATTATAGGTTGAATTATACTCTAATGAATGCTGATAAGGATTTGAAGCTAACCCAACTTGAATAAAATCAAATAATTCATTGATAGTTTGAATTGGACCTGTTTTAGTTGAATCATATGGCAGATCATTCACGGTCTTAATCTTATCATTCTCTACAACAATATGATGTGGACCAACTCTTCCCTGAATGCAATTACAGTATATTTTCATGGTCATTTCATAATTAGAAATATTCCTCTCTTTCCATAATGCTAGCTGCTCAGTGGGATCACCTTTTATGGTTTGAAAAGGTTTTGTTACAGTCTTAGTACAAGAATACAATATCAAGATAAATATAGCTATGAAACTCATTTTCAACGAACTATAAACTTCTCTATGTATAAATCTAGATAGGACAGTATATTTATTCTGAATTATCATAACACAAAGTTAGGCTTTTGCATAATAAAGACAACTTACTTATACTATATGCTGCATAAATTTTGTTAAAGAATCACTACTAAACTAATGTGAAAAAATTGAAGCTAAAACGATGATATTCAGTAAATTGAGTAATCAAACCCATTTACATGCAAAAGCATTTCTCTCAAAACAGACGTCAATTTTTACGTAACTCTTCTGCCTTGCTCGCTCTCGCATCACTACATTCAAGCGGCATAGACCAGTTGAGCTTTGCCCCAAAGAGACGCGTTGCATTAATTGGTACTGGATGGTATGGCAAAAGCGATCTATTTCGATTGATGCAAGTTGCTCCTACAGAAGTAGTTGGACTTTGCGATGTAGACAAAAGGCAATTGCAAGAAGCCACAGAGCGGATTAGCAATCGCATCGGCAGCACGAAAAAAATTCCACTCTACAATGATTATAGAACCATGTTGAAGGAACAAAAACCAGAAATTGTTTTGGTTGGAAGTCCCGATCATTGGCATGCTCTTCAAACAATTGACTCCATGAAATCTGGAGCACATGTATACGTACAAAAACCCATCAGCGTCGATGTAATGGAAGGCGAAGCCATGCTTGCTGCTGCTAGAAAATATGATCGAGTTGTTCAAGTAGGTACACAACGAAGAAGTACACCACACTTAGTGGAAGCCAAAAAAAATATAGTCGATGCCGGATTGCTTGGCAAAATTCATCATGTTGAAATTTGCTGCTACTACCATATGCGCAATGACAGCAATCCTCCGATTCAAGCAGTACCCGATTTTTTTGATTACGATATGTGGACAGGGCCAGCTCCGCTTCGACAATTTGATGGATTACCACACAGAGGATGGTGGCGTGGGTTTATGGAATACGGCAATGGTATCATGGGTGATATGTGCATACATATGTTTGATGCAGTACGTTGGATGCTTGATTTGGGATGGCCAACGAAAATAAGCTCCACTGGAGGCATATATGGGAATCATATTGGCAAAAGCAATATAGCAGATACACAACATGCCATATTCGAATACGATGGCTTGAACTGTGTATGGCAACACAGAACATGGGGAACATTTGCTGACCCTGATTATCCATGGGCATTTAAAATTTATGGAGAGAAGGGAACCCTTTCTGGAGATCCAATGAAATATGATTTTACTCCAGTAGAGGATGGCAAAAAACTACATGGCGATACCCTGTATGAAAGAGAAAAATATCCAGAAGACCTCAACGAACAAGATATTGAACTACATGCTGCATCTGCCACACGCATGCACATGAGAAATTTTATCGATGCGATTGATAATAAGACTCGACCAGTTGCCGATATTGAACAAGGACATATTTCAACCGCCAGCTGTATCCTAGCTAATATATCCATGCAACTAGGTAGACCCGTTCGATATGATCATAAAAAAATGGAAGTGATTGGCGATCCCGAAGCTACAAAACTGCTGCAACGTCCATATAGGGGACCATGGGAACATCCAATGCCATAGACTGTTTAATTATACCGATCCCTCTTGAAAATATTCAGCATGAAACCCATATACAATAGGCTCTGGGACAGTAGCGCGTGCAATTTCTTGCATAGTTAATGCATCAAGTATCATCAAAAATGAACGCTCATTTTGGGTGTCTAAAACGATGGAGATTATTACTCCATCTTCATCATTTTTACTCATTGGAGACGGGATAAAATAAGGCTCACCTGGATGACAATTTTCCTCATGCCAATAGCTTGATTGACCCGTTTTAGCATTAATCTTTACAAGGCTATTATAAAAACCTGTTGTCTTTTCAGGATGTAGACTTACCCCATAGCTGAAACCATAATCACCATTCATATTATATCGCTTATAGTCAATACGAGGTAATTCAATGCAGGCATCTGAAATAACAGCAGCATTAATTTTCTTTGTTCTCAAATTCATTCTATATCTTCTTAGTGTTCCTTTCGGTAAGGACACAGAAGGATTTTCAAGCTCTTTCAAATAATACTTATTGACAATAGATGCATCATCATAAGCATTGAGGTCCATAACCAACTCTTCTCCCTCCTCCCACGCATTAACATGATGGAAACTAAAGAAAGGATCCGTTTCAAACCTAGCTTTAAGCTTTCCCGTTTCTTTATCTACGACCCAAATCATTCCACCTTCCTTCGGCAGCCAATGATGATTTTCTATATAAGGACGTTTCCAAAAAAGCAACTGAATGGGTGTTACCAAAAGAGGCCCAGCAGCAATAATGAAATATTTCTTACTCATTCCAAATCCATGCAAGTAGGCAGGCTTTGCCACAGGGATAGAACATAGAGCCTTCCCCTTATTCGCCATATCATAGATCCGGTAATAACTTTGCATACCAAATTTCACGACTAAGTTATACGCATGCTCATCCTCAAAGTGTGGATGCGCAGTAGTCTTATACGCAAAAGCACCAGGCACAATTTCATCTACACCAATTTTTTCTAGCGTATGCGGATCAAATTCAACTTGCATGGGAGTTTCTCCTAATGCCATATATCGCTCTCCAATCTTTGCAATATTAATTTTTGGATTGTCGGTCATATTAGGAAGCATCGGGAAAACATATGACTGCACTTTTTTAAATATCGACTTGCACGGGTCAGTTGCAAATTCAGAATAACTTAAATCACCTTGCTCAGTAGCTTTACGATACGAATCACACTCAATATACTTGCATATATAATCTACTTTACCTTCATGAATATTAAAACTGTGCAAAGCTCCCATGGCATCAAACCAATGATTCAATCTTTTCTTATCTAGATTGAACATGCCGGGACCATTCCTAATATAATTCCCTTTTAACCAATCGGGTATCTTCCCTATAACTGGAATATTCTGTAACGCATACTCTTTTTGATTGCGATTTATTCCTAATGAAAAAAAAGATTGCGCTGTTTTCATAATTGATTAATTAACACCTGCCAATTTCAATTCACCTGACACTCCAATAACTTCTTGTCCATCAATTGTATTGGCTGCAATTTTACCAGATGCCATTACAGCAGGCACACCTGCTCCTGGGTGAACTCCAGCTCCTACAAAGTATAAGTTATCAAAAAACCCTGACTTAACCTGTGGCCTAAAAAAACCAGATTGCATCATGGAAGGCTTTACCGAAAATGCTGCACCAAGATGACTATTTAGTCGCTTATGAAAATCAATCGGCGAAACTACATGTTGAGCTATTACATTCGATCGAAGGTTTGGAAGATAATTATCCTCTAAAAACATCATGACTTTTTCTACATAACTAGGCAACATTGATTCCCAATCCGTTTTCCCTTTTAAATTCGGCACTAGAGAAAGAACGTAAAACGATCCGCATCCTTCCGGAGAAATTGTTTTATCCGTTCTGCTAGGCATATGAAGGTATAATCCCATCTCTTTCCCAAGCTCTTTCTTACTAAAAATATCCTCCATCAATTCCTTATACTTGTCACTCAATATAAGATTATGGTGTTGCAATGCAGAATCTTCGTAGGCTATTTTTGTACCAAAATAAATAACTACAAGTGAATTACTATATTCCATTGAATTCATCCAAGTCTTCAATTGAAATGGTAAATTCTTTGGTGCTATCAAATTATTAATGGCAAAGGCAACATCGCCATTACAGATAACTTCATCAGAATTTATCTCAGTTCCATTACTTAACAGCACTCCACACGCTTTTTTATCTTTTATAATAATTTCCTTAACCTCAGTATTAAATTGAATTTTACCCCCGCAATCTAAAAATAGTTTGCCTAGCCCATTCACAATAGCTCCAGTACCTCCTATACCATAATGAACACCCCACTCTTTTTCAAACTGAATAATTAATCCATATATGGATGGCGTATCAAATGGATTCCCTCCAATCAATAAGGGATGAAATGAACAAACACGTCTGATGAAACTATTCTTAACAAATTTTGCTGCAAAACCATACATGCTTCTCCATGTACCTGTTTTAATAACATGCGGGAAAATTTTAGCAAAAGAACCAAATGAATGAAAACTTCGCTCTGTAAACGGATGAAACCAATTAAATATAGCAGCAATGCCTTTTATGAATTTTCTATAGCCATCTACATCACCAGGACTAAACTTCTCTATTTCTTTTTCTGTTTTATGTTGATCGCGCCAATAATCAAAGTGTTGGTTTTTTTCATTGAAAATTCGATAGAAAGGATCTAATGGCACCAAGGTCATATAATCCTCTTTCTTCTTCCCAGCCAACTGAAAAAGTTCTTCATATTGATGTGGTGCTGTGATGACAGTTGGTCCTCCATCAAATTTAAACCCATCTATGGTATACTGATAGGCCCGACCACCCCAATGATCTAATTTTTCATAAATAGTAACATCATTACCTTTCGCTGCAAGCCGAATTGCTGCAGATAATCCACCAAATCCACTCCCTATAACAGCAATTTTTTTAGGCTTTCTCATGGTAGGGAATCAGATTAATATTTCATATTGATTCGCTGAATAGAATTTGGTTTATGCTCAAAGAGAGCATCCTTATATTTAGGCGCACTGAATGTATTGTACGCATTATTCGAAACACCATATCCTTCTTTTGGAATACCAATAAGATTTGTATTCAACTTACCATCAGCATTTAAGTCGTGAAATAAAGCTATAGCATATCGACCAATTGGCAAGGCATTAACTATGCATTGAGCCTTCCCCTGATTTGGGACTACTTTCAGCAAATGAATTGCTTTTGAAGTTAAAAATGGAAACCCCTCTTCATTATTGAATATTGCAATCAATACCTCTCCTTTAATTGGCTTAATACGTTCAATTTCAATCACCAAGTCTTGGGATTTAGCCTCATTGAGGAGCAGAACTAAACTAAAAAGAAAAAAATATTTAACCATTTGAGTGAATAGTAGTGTATATGCTAAACAAAACTTACCAAGAATTGTTTGAACCTTGTGTGATATTGTATTTCACGTTAGATTGGTGTATTTTAAAAATTAATGGACTATGGCCCTGCGTTTAATCAGATTTACTTCCCTTTTTATCCTATTGATTTCAAGTTCAGCCCAAGCCCAAAACTTAGGTAACTTAAATGGTTTCGTGAAAAAAGCCAAAAATCAAGTCCCACTTCAAGGCGTTACGATTAAAATCAGTGGCACCGATAAACAAGCCATGACCGACAGCAACGGATTCTACCGTATAAGAGGTATCGAAACAAAATCATATACCATTGAAGCAACATCAATCGGCTTTAAATCTCAACAAAAATTTGATATTGAAGTGACTTCAGGAAATACGCTTGAAGTCAATTTTGATATGGAAGAAGAACCTGTTGAACTAGGCAATATCATCGTAAAAGCAAATTTTCCTAAACCTGTTGGCTCAGTAAACTCAGTACAAAGCCTCAACGCCAATGAAATCATTCGTTATCCCGGAGCAAATTTTGATATGGCAAAGGTGGTACAATCACTTCCTGGAGTTTCTGGATCAGTAGGGTTTAGAAACGATATCATCATTCGAGGTGGTGCACCAAATGAAAATGTGTATTATTTAGATGGCGTTGAAATCCCTTCGATAAACCACTTCGCTACACAAGGAGCTGCAGGTGGTCCAGTAGGCATGTTAAACGTTTCGTTTTTAGATAAAGTGACCCTACATACTTCTGCCTTTCCAGCCAAATACGATAACCCCTTATCAGGTGTTCTCCAATTTAAACAACGAAACGGTAACCCTGAAAAAATTCAAGGTAACTTCAGGCTCAGTGCAAGTGAAGCTGCGTTAACAACAGAAGGACCACTTGGAAAGAAAAATGGTAACACAACATTTCTAGCATCAGTTAGGAGATCGTACTTGCAATTTTTGTTCAAATTAATTGAACTTCCATTTCTACCCGACTATTGGGATTACCAATATAAAGTAACTCACAAACCCAATAAGAATAATGAAATCAGTTTCATTGGAATTGGCTCAATAGATAACTTCAGTTTCTTGAAACCTAAAGATGCAACTCTCGAGCAGCTCGCTATATTAGATCAAATTCCACTAAACTCTCAGATAACCAATACGATTGGTGTTACATGGAGGCATGCACTTGAAAAAGGGTATTGGCAATTGGTGTTAAGTAGAAATCACCTAGACAATCGTGCAGATAAATTTGTAAATAATGATATTGGTAATGAAGAAAAACGGGTGTTGAAATACAAATCGATTGAAGACGAAAATAGACTGCGCTATGAAATAAACTTCCCGATTGGAGATTTCCAAATGAATGCAGGTGCTCAACTAATATATACAAACTACAACAATAGTACATACCAGCGAAGAGCGGGATATACTGCTGATTACTATACAGAATTCACCATGTTGCGCTATGGGGCATTTGTAAATGGAACAGTTAAGGTATTAGACGATAAACTCACGGTTACCGGAGGAGTAAGAACAGACGGGAACAACTATATGCAAGAAGGATCTGCACTAGGGAAAAATATATCACCTAGGCTATCACTTAGCTATGCATTAGCAAAAGGACTTAATGCAAACGTTTCTGTGGCACGCTATTATAAACTACCGACCTATACTATATTAGGCTTCAAAGTAAATGATCAGTTTGTAAACAAGGATGTAGATTATATACGTTCTGATCATTTCGTTGGTGGCCTAGAATGGCTTCCCACTTCAACCACAAGAGTTACTGCAGAAGCATTCGTAAAGAATTATTCTGATTACCCCATTTCAGTTGCAAATGGTGTATCCCTTGCAAACTTCGGTGGTGACTTTGGTGTATTTGGAAATGAAAAAATTGTTAGCACAGGTAAAGGGAAAGCGTCCGGATTCGAATTGCTTTTCCAACAACGACTCACAAAAAATTTCTATGGTATATTTTCATACACATTCTACAACAGTAAATTTTCTGGACTAGACAAAAAACTAATTCCTTCGGCATGGGACAATAAACACCTAGTATCCTTTACTGGTGGTTATCGCTTGAAACACAATTGGGAAGTTGGTGTACGATTTAGACTACAAGGTGGCGCACCATACACACCATTCGATACATATCAATCATTAGAAAATTATTACTTCACCACACAAGGCGTTCTCGACTATACCAAAATCAATCAATTGAGGTTAAAAGCTTTCCATGCTGCAGACATCAGAATTGATAAAAAATTCAACTTTAAAAAATGGACGTTTGATTTGTTTTTGGATATTCAAAATGCCTATAACAATAAAAACCCTACCCCTTCTGGATTTACATTAAAAAGAAATCCTGATGAAAGTTAT
>CAJBBV010000112.1 GCA_903951405.1 uncultured bacterium | reverse complement strand
ATTCCTACACAAGTTATATTAGCAGATTGTTTAGCATTAGGAAAAGGTTGTCTCTTTTCTGCTAATGCACTTAAAAACTCATGTACCAAATGTGGATGTGAACCTCCATGACCAGACCCCTGTATAAATGATAAATGCTGATTATTGTCTCCATCATAAACACCTCCCGTAGTAAAAGATTGTATAGGCTCAGGCAACAAGTGTGCATAATCAGGAATAGTCACTCTTTCAGGAACTTCACCCGTATGTACTACTGACTTTTCATGCTCTACCAGTGTCCACTCAAAACTTTTTTTAGAACCATATACATCAAAACTTTCACGATACTGTCGCGCAGTATTAAATAATGAACGGGTTACTTCTGCTGATAAATCGGAATCACGAAATTGAATATGACAACTTTCTATAGCAAAAGGAGAACCGTATTTAGGAATTAAATGCTCATCAATTCTGCCTGAGCCTACACAAGAAACTGCTCCCGCATCTTTACCAGCAAGCGCAACCACAGGGCCCACGCAGTGTGTAGCATAATGCATAGGTGGCAAACCTTCCCAGTATCCAGGCCAGCCGGCCATTTCCTGCTGATGAGAAGCCCGCAAAAATTGAAGTCTGCCCATATCGCCTCTTTGATACATTTCCTTTACAAAAAGAAACTCTCGACTATACACTACTGTTTCCATCATCATATACATACAGCCAGTTTCCTTTACCGCTTCTACAATCAAACGACAATCTTCTACTGAAGTAGCCATCGGAACCGTACAAGCTACATGCTTGCCAGCACGCAAGGCTTTCAATGATTGCTCCGCATGATTTTGAATCGGTGTATTGATATGCACCACATCAACTAAAGGGTCTTTCAATAGCTCATCATAATCAGTATAGGCTTTTTCAATTTTAAAAGCAGCTGCAACCAATTGTAATTTTTCTTCATTGCGTTGACAAATAGCATACATATTTGCTAATGGATGCCGCTGATAAATAGGAATAAATTCTGCCCCAAATCCAAGACCAATGATGGCTACATTAAATGGTTTCATGTAAGTTTTGTTAATTTTTAATGACTATAATTTGAACGTTTTTTAAAATGAAGTTGCTGATTTATTGAAGCATTAAAAATCGTTCATTCTATTCGTTAGTAAATAAATGCTGCATGAACTTAAGTCCACTCCTAGCAAACTCATCCTGACTGTCAGCAAATGGATGCCAGATACAAACAGCTTCTGCCAGCTCCTGGTTATTAGGCGTAAAACTCTCTATACTAATTACCCCTTTATAATTAATTGCGTTTAACCCTCTTCGATAGTCTGTCCAAGGCGTAGTGCCTGAACCAGGTATACCTCGATGATTTTCAGAAATTTGAAAATGAATTAATCGATCTCCCGCATCTACAATTGCTTGATAAGGATTAACCTCTTCGATATTCATATGAAAACTATCGAGCATTATCTTCGCTGCTGGATGATTAATATCGTCCACCATTCGACACACATCTTTGGATGTATTCACTAAGTCAGATTCAAAACGATTCAATGGTTCTAAAGCAAGATAGCAATCATATTGCGCTGCCATTTCACAAGCTTTACGAAGATTCTTTACCGCTAGTTCCCACTCTGCTTTTCTTTTTTCTGGTGGCAACATTCTCGTTTTACCTACCGCAGAATACATTGGACCTGCAACAAATTTAGCCCCCCAATCTTTGCAACATTGTAAACAAGCCTCTATGTATCGAAGGCAATGCTCATGAACGGCAGGGTCTTCATGAGTAAGGTCGCGCGTACTTCCAAAAGCGGCACATACAATAGGCGTTAAATTATATTTATCTAATCCTTTTTTTACTGCTGCATTATCTATTATAGCAGGATCTTCCACCGCAATCTCAATTGCGGTAAAGCCTAAGTCTGCTACTTTTTTAAAAAGTAACTCTATTGAATCCGTTGTAAAAGGTGAGGTCCATAACCAAGTACTCACACCATATTGACTATTCATTGCCATCAATTAATTTATTTAGAAACTACTTTCATCACACCATTCATGATTCGCCAATGACCTGGAAAAGTACATATATAGGGATAGTCGCCGGCTATTGCTGGCACTTTAAAAGTAATGGTATAACTTTTTTGTGGATTCACTAATGGCATTGAGAAAAGTACTTGCCCCATTTTCGGAATATACTGAAGGTCTGCTCCATTTTTTTCTGTAGCTAATTTATCAGCAGCTGCACCCACTCTTTCTGTACTTCCAGGTTGAAGAATCAACAAATTATGTTGCATAAAATCTGGATTCGTTAAGGTCAGTCGTACAATTGTTCCAGCCTTTACTGTGAACTGCTGCATACTATATTTCATCTGCTCTTTTACTACACTTAGGTTAATTAGCTGATCTGCTTTTGTACTATTACTTATTTTATCTTCTTTAGATACAGTAGTGGTAATACCCATCGCTGCATTTAATGCTTTACTTATCCAATGGTCTTTTTTGTTTTCTTGCTTGCTATTCATTTCAGAAAGAGCAGCCATTCCTTCTGGAGAGGCTTTGCTATCAGCTATTGCAATAACCACTGCTAGTCTAACACGAAGATCTTTATCACTTAAAACTTTTGCTTTTTTATACCATTGCAACGCATTAATATTATTTTTCAACACCTCAACTGCAGCACGCCTTACTCCTGCAGCAGAATGGGTAAGCGCTTTCTCCGCAACCTTTGAAGCTTCAGGATGACTACCATCTAAAAGTCCTAATCCATGTAAAGTCCAAAGGGCATGAATAGCGGGTGCATTGATACCCACTTCATCTAATTTTTGATTGAGAATAATTGGATACAATTGGTTTGCAACAGATGCATCGGCCAATTCAACTAATAAGCGCTGAGCAGTGGTGCGCCAAAACATATTGTTACTGGATAAGGCAGCAATTAAACCTGCTTTGTCATTTTTATTCAGCGATATTTTTTTTGCAGGTGTTGCATTTTTATAAACGATTCTATAAATCCTTCCTCGCTCATGATCTCTTAAAGGATTTACATGCGCATTTCCTTTTCCTGTTTCGTAACCAGTTGGTGTTGGATTGTGTTGAATAATAAAATCATACCAATCAGTTACCCATACGTTTCCATCGGGTCCTACCTCTGCTTGAATAGGTGCACACCATTCATCCGCACTCACCAACAAATTTCTTCCATCCCCAATTTCTTTGAAACCAGCACCGCTTTGTT